>JAZRPJ010000153.1:0-10985 GCA_045649205.1 Candidatus Flemingiibacterium sp. | reverse complement strand
AATAGGTTAACCTCTAATTCTCCCCTTGTAACGCAGAACACGTGCCAGAGCGCATGACTGTTAATCATGATGTCGCTGGTTCGAGCCCAGCAGGGGGAGCCAAAAGCAAACGCAGTCCATTTGGACTCCGTTTTGTTTTGTCAAGACAACCACCAGCGGAGCTGGTGACACCAAAAAGCTTTAGCTATGATGATGTCGCCAGATGGTTATGTTTCCTGCCGCACCTTAAAATATTGTAAAGAAGATTTTGTTCGTCTTGATTTTGACATTTCCGCACCCCAACTGTGGTATCCTCTCGGATATGGTGAACAGCCTCTTTATACCTTTGTGATAAAGGACGGAGATAGGTGCGTTTATTCCGAAAAAATAGGTTTGCGTACGGTGAAAATCATGCAGCGTGCGGATGCCGTTTGCAGTAAAAGTTATGAACTTTGTCTTTCCATCAAGAACAAGGAATATGACTTTAATGAAACGTTTTCGGAATTTGTTTTGAAAATAAATGGTGAAAAAATATTTTGCAGGGGTGCAAATTGGGTTCCGTGTGTGCCGTTCGGCATGGGAAATATTGATTCTCGTCAAACAGAAATACTCGAGCTTTGTGCAGAGGCAGGAGTTAATATGCTTCGCATTTGGGGTGGAGGTGCATTTGAATCACGACACTTCTACAATGAATGCTCCCGTCTTGGAATTATGGTTACTCAAGATTTCTTAATGGCGTGTGGGACTTATCCTGAGGAAGAATATTGGTTTATTGAAGAGCTTAAAAAGGAGGCTCTTTATGGAGCGCGTCTTTGCCGTAATCAACCATGTCTTGTTTGGTGGTCGGGCGACAATGAAAATGCTGTAAATGGATGTGATTCGGACGTAAATTATAAGGGCAGGCGGTCTGCTTACGAGGGAATTGCTACTGTTTTGTATCGCGAGGATCCGTATAGAAGGTTTCTACCTTCAAGTCCGTACGGTGGAAATCGTTATGCTTCAAACACCGTCGGAACAACCCATAATACCCAATTTCTTGGACAGATGTTTCCGTTCCTTTTGGGTGAGGACCTTTCTGACTACAAAGATGAATTCAAAAAATACCGTGCGAGATTTATCGCCGAGGAACCGCAGATGGGGGCGGTTTCTCTGCCGTCGCTACGGCGTTTTATGAGCGAGAATGATATTTTTAACGATGATGCAATGTGGCGTTATCATACCAAAGATAATCCAGGCCTCAGTTTCACTCTATTTGATTGCCTTTCTAACGTGGCAGAGAAGATTTTAGGTTCCTTTACTGATCCTGCCGACAAGTTGTTTAAGTTGCAGTATATTCAATACGAGTGGATACGTACAACGTTAGAGCAGGCAAGACGAAATGCATTCTTTTGCTCTGGAATCATATACTGGATGATGAACGATTGCTGGCCTGCAGCATCCGGATGGGCTTTGATCGATTACTACAACCTTCCCAAAAATGCTTTTTATGCCTTTAAGCGTTGTTCAAAGGCAATGCTTACCTCTATCGATTGCAATGACGGAATATATAGCATATACGTTATCAATGACGGAGAAAGAAAAAATGTTGAAGCTGATATAAAGATTTTGTCAGCGGATAGAAAGACAGTAAAGAAGTATGCGAAGATTGATGCTTGCGCTGAAAAGTCCTCTTCTTCAGTAATATTTGAGTCGGAGATATTTTTGGCAGATAAAGAGGTTTTAATCTGCTATATAAAAAGTGCGCTGGGAAGCGACAGAGCCTTTTATATCAAGGGCGCGCTTGAAATGTGCCCTGCCAAAATAGACATTGCATTCGACAAAGAAAGGGGACTGGTAACGGTAACTGCAAAAGAAAAATATGTTCATGCTGTTGTTATATCCGGAAATCTTATATTTGATGATAATTGTTTTTCTTTGCTTCCGCGTGAAACGCGCACGATTTCTTATAGGAAACTTGACGCCAACGTTGATGAATGTTTGTCTGTAGAGGCTTACACTTTGGCGTGATTGGGTTGCATTTTTGTACTACGAGCACATATTAGTGCAACAATTTTGCTCCCTTTAACCATTTCACTTTTTCTGATTATCCGGTCTTTAACCTGTGATCTTATGAAAATTTATTGACAAAAATAGTGGTTTTGTGATATAATAAAACAAAGAAAGGGGTGCAATCATGAGAAAAATTCTTGATAAAATGTTTGAGAACAAGAAACTCTCTATCCTGATACCTATACTTGTTTCAGTGAGTCTGTATTTGCTGTTTATAATATTTGGTGCAGCAGAGGATAAAATGAATATCGTAATTGCTACACCGATAGTTTCTGTCCTTTGGTTTTTTGGCGCATTTCTTGTTGTTTATGTTCAAGTAAAGAATAAGGGCTGTCCCGAAGTATTTTTAAATGTTATTGAATTTTTGGCGACATTATTCTTTGGGATTTGTTCGATTATCGATGCAATATCCGTTGTGACAAGCGGCTTTCAGAACTATACCCCGATAACAGCTGCCGGTTTGCTTACATATGCATCCATAGCTTGGGCACATAGTAAAAGAACAAAATAAATCGTTTTTATGTACGTTGAATTTTTGATCGTTTTCAGATATTAAATTAACAAAGGTGCAAAATTGTTGCGCAAACTCAAAATAAAGCCTCAAGGCAATAGCCTTGGGGCTTTCGTTTTACTTTTATCCACTGTAAAAAATTGTAAGGTGAAATCGCACGGTCGGCTTGACTTTCTATTCGCCGTGTGTTATAATAAACTGATGATAATTGTAGAGGAGATATTTATATGAAGGTGTGCGTACTGCAGCCGTCTTATTCCTTTGACGGTAATGATCTTGATGCTTGTTTTATAGGATTGTTAGAGCTGATGGAGCGCTGCGATGATACTATGGATATCATCGTTCTTCCGGAATACAGTGATGCTTTAGCTGATGTGAAAGGTAAAAAGGATTTTACGATGCCGTTGAAAATTATAATTCCCGGCTTTTAGAGAGTGCGGCGG
Organism: Candidatus Flemingiibacterium sp.; assembly: GCA_045649205.1. Taxonomy (GTDB): domain Bacteria; phylum Bacillota; class Clostridia; order Oscillospirales; family CAG-272; genus Flemingiibacterium. The sequence goes on along the minus strand of JAZRPJ010000153.1, from coordinate 8,003 downwards.
CTCTTGCCAAGCGCTGTTCGGCACTTGTATTTGTAAATGCAGGATACAAAACCAAGGACGGTGTTCGCAATACCACCTACGCCTTTGACAGAGAGGGCAATATTATCAATCGCTACTTCAAGGCCCATCCCGCACCAAGTGAGGTGCGTACAGATGCCGAGGGAGGGCATGAGCTTGACGTTGCATACAGCTATGAGTATGCAGAACCGTGCATTCTTGAGGTCGAGGACTTGAGGTTTGCATTTCTTACCTGCTATGACTTCTATTTTTATGAAAATTTCGCGCGAATAGCGAAAGAAAAGCCGGATATTATTATCGGCTGCTCTCTGCAGAGAACGGACACACATGAGGCACTGTCTATAATTAATAAATTCCTTTGCTACCAGACGAATGCATATCTTATTCGTTCATCTGTTTCGCTTGGTGAGGATTCAAAAGTATGCGGATGCAGTATGGTGGTTTCGCCTGAAGGTGTGGAGCTTGTTAATATGAAGAGCCGTGCTGGACTTGCCACCTGCGATATTGACCCGAAGAAAAAGTACTATAAGGCCGCCGGTCATCAGGGCCCTATGAAAGCACACCATGAATATATCGAAGAAGGACGCAGACCGTGGCTGTATCGTAACGGCGGGGCTTCTGTCGTGCCATCTGACAAGGAGATGAAGTATCCTCGCTTGTGTGCCCATCGCGGATTCAGTACTGTCGCACCCGAGAACAGTTTGCCGGCTTTCGGCGCTGCGGTTGCTCTGGGGGCGGAGGAAATCGAGTTTGACTTGTGGTCAACGAAGGATGGGGTTCTTGTTTCGGCGCATGACAATACCCTTGATAGAGTCAGCGACGGAGAGGGAGAAATTTGTGAGAAAACCTATGCGGAACTGCTCAAATATGATTTCGGTATCAAATACGGTGAAAAATTCAAGGGACTGAAAATCTGCACCTTCGAGGAAATACTTCGCAAGTTTGCGGGACGGGTCATTATGAATATCCACGTGAAGATCTGGGATAACAGATCTGAAAATACCATGATGGAAGAAATTGTAGGTTTGCTCCGCAAATATGACTGCGAAAAGCAGGCGTATTTTATGACAACAAACGACGATATGCTAAGAAAAGTACGGGAATATGTGCCGGATATCAGCATCTGCGTTGGTTGGGACGGAAACGAAGATCCAATGTCAATTGTTGACCGTGCCATTGACATTGGAGCGGATAAAGTACAGCTGTTTAAGCCCTATTTTAGCCGGGATAGCATAGATAAGGCGCATGCTCACGGAATTATTTGCAATGTCTTTTGGTCGGACGATCCCGAGGAAGCTGCAAGATTCAGAGAAATGGGCGTGGAGTGTATATTGACAAGCGACTTTTTGTCAATAAAAAATGCTCTTGAAGAATATGATGTTTTGCGTTTGTCTGCGTCTGACAATTCCTGATACCGTACAGCGAGTGGCAACCGTGTAAACAGATTTGTGCAGGTAAAAGAGGGACAAAAATGCTTGGTTTTAATGTTGACGTACTGGTCGAATCGTTGGGCATATTTTATCATATTCTGGTGTACGGTATCGGTGCCATTGCTATGACACTGTCTGTAATGTCTTACCAGAACCCGGGTAAAATAGCCATCATCCTTTTCAATTTTTTCGGACAAGTGTGTTGGGTCGTGCATTTTCTTTTGCAGGGCGACCTGACCAGTGCGATTGCCTGCGCTTTGAGTGCTGTTATGCTTGGTGTGTTTTCGAAAAGCGGCAAGTGGAAGTGGGCAACAAGCCCTGTGACAGTGGCGTTTTTATAGTGCTTTTGTCGGGATTCTCCCTGCTTTCATTCAGAGAATGGCGAGATATTTTCCCACTTCTTGCCGGCGTTTTTGCGGTCATAGCCAACAGCAGATCTGCAGAAAAGCAGCTGCGTCGGTTTGCGGTTCTTTGGTGCGTTTTTTGGCTACTTAACAGTATAACGAAAATGTATCCCATTGCCCTTGCCTCCGATTCTTTGTGCACTGCATCTGCCATAATTTCGCTTATCCGATACAGAAATACCGATAATACGAAGAAAGAAAAGAAAAATGAAAAAGTTTGACGGAATACTTATCTGTACCGACCTTGACGGTACGATCTACAGAAGCGATAAAACAATTTCAAAAGAGAATAGGGAAGCCATCGAATACTTCAAGAGCGAGGGCGGATACTTCACCTTCATCACGGGACGTATGCCCTGCTATTCCGTCGATGCTTACCGTGGAATACAGCCCAATGTGCCCTTCGGCTGTATCAACGGCGGCGGTGTATACGATGGGGAAGCGAATAAATATGTGTGGGTGCAAGGCATCGGCGACGGGGTTATGGATTTAGTGCAGTACGTTGATGAAACCTTTCCCGACGTAGGTATTCAGGTCTGCGTGCCCGATAGGGTCTACTTTGCAAAAGACAATGAAACTCTGGTGAGATTCAGAAAACTAACGGGAGTTCCCAAGAATTTCTGCCCATACCGTCAGGTGAAGGAACAGGTGGTAAAGATCCTATTTGGCTGCGATCATGAGGATATGATACTCGCTATGGAGAAGGAGCTTCGCTCACATCCACTGGCAGACGGCTTTGACTTTATCCGCTCGGAGAAAACGCTCTTCGAGATTTTACCCAAGGGCGTTAACAAGGGGCTGGCACTGTCGAAAATTGTGGAGCATTTGAAAATTGACCCCCAAAAGACCGTAGCCATCGGAGATTATAACAATGACATCGGTATGTTCAAGGTCGCAAAACTTGGAATTGCCGTTTCAAATGCTTCCGATGCAGCGAAGGCTGCCGCGGATATTATCACTGTGAGCAACGAGGAGCACGCCATTGCCAAAGTGATTTATTCACTCGAAAGTGGAGAATATACCCTCTGACACAGATGAGAAAAGGAGAAAATATATATGAACAACAAAATTTTAACAAACACAGAAGATACCGTTTTTGAGGGATGTGATTTTGTTGTGCAGCTGCCCGATGAGCGAAAGGATGTTAAAATTCTGCAGCTTACTGATATGCAGGTCATAGACGGCTCACAGCGGCGAACCCCGGACAGACTTCGCCCCGATGAAATTGAGGCATGGGATCCGAAGAATTTCGATATCCAGTGCGGCAATCATATAAGATCGCTGATTGCACAGAGTGATCCTGATCTTATCATTATCACCGGTGATATAATCTACGGCTCTTTTGACGATGCCGGAAGCACATTTCGCTGGTTCTGCACTCTGATGGATTCTTTCCAGATCCCGTGGGCGCCCGTGTTCGGAAATCATGACAACGAGAGCATAAAGGGTGTTGCATGGCAGTGTGAGCAGTTCGAAAAGAGTGAATTTTGCCTTTTTAAGAGGGGCGCGGTTTCAGGTAACGGAAATTATACTGTAGGCGTTGCCATCGGTGACAGATTGGAACGGGTTATACATATGCTGGATTCCAATGGCTGCGGTGCGGCTACCGACCCGGCGGTAATAAAAGAGATGGGCATATACCCAGATCAGTTTGAGCTTGTTCGCGATAATACTTCGCGTATAAGAAAGGCGCAGGGAAAGGAAGTTCACGCCTTTGCGGCATTCCATATTCCTGTTGCCGGATTCAAGGAAGCAGAATTTGCGAAGGGGTACAGAAAGAGTGATGATGATATGTTTATTCTGGGCGTTGATACCCCCGCTAAGGACGGCGACTTCGGATTCTGTCTTGAAGAATATAACACGATTAAAACTGAAGAAGATTTCATTCCTTTTGCCAAGGCTCAGGGCATCGACGGAGTTTTTGTCGGTCATGATCACAGCATCTGCACCGTTATTTCTTACGAAGGAATCAAGTGGGTCTTCGGCTTCAAAACCGGTCAGTACGATTACCATGTTCCCGGACAGCTTGGTGGAACGCTGATAACTTTGCAGGACGGTTCATTTACGGTGAATCAACTTGCGGCACTTGTGCCGTCTGCACCTATGCCTGGAAAATGCCCCATATTCGATAACTTCTTCGCAATGGGAGAATGATACAAAAGCCGCCCGCATGGGCGGCTTTCAGACTGTCGAAAAACATCTTACAAAAAAGCAATTAGAAAAATTTGCACAAATTTAATTGGCTCTCCCATCGGGAGAGCTGTCGCCATAGGCGACTGAGAGGGCGAATATTGGCTAAAAACCCTCTCCGTCACGCCATACGGCGTGACACCTCTCCCAGAGGGAGAGGCTCTTTAACGATATCACTTTTGTCTAAAATGACAAAAGCAGTTTGTCGAAAAACATCTTGCAAAAGAGGAATTATAAAAAATTGGACAAATTTATCAGGCTCTCCCGGAGGGAGAGGCTTTTTAGATACTTTGTTTTTATGTAAAATGACGGAATCTATTTTGACAAACACCTTTTTCGACAAGCTGAAACTTGCGGAATAAGAAGTATGTTGAATATAACCATAAAAATCTTGCAAAAAAATCGAAAAAACACTTGACAAATGGGATTTTGTGTGGTATAATGAACAACATAAACGCAAGGATGCGGAATAGTATGTAAAAGCTTCACGTACAGAGAGGTGCCGGAGGGTGCAAGGCATTGTGGGGATTTTGCTGAACTCACCGCGGAGCGGCTTCCATGAATCTACAGTAGTGGAAGACGGGAACTCCCGTAACAGAGTTGAGATGTGTCAGCATCTAAAGGGCATCCTTTTTAGGATGAAGAAGAGTGGTACCGCGGAAACAGAGATTTTTACGTTTTCGTCTCTTTGATTCAACAAAGAGATGAAAGCGTTTTTTTGTTGATAAAATCTTATTCCACATTTTATAGCTTGAAAGGGGTTTTCAAAAATGAAAAAGATCAATATTTCAGACATTACGCTTAAAAAGCTTGCAGAGGACCGTGTAACATCTCTCTTGTTCCGTGAAAAATCGGCGATTGCCGGCTGTGCGGATATGCTTGGTGCAGATGCCGTTGAACTGCCTCCCGTTAAATCTCTTCGTGAAGACACGATTATTTATAAGACCATTGCTAAAAATGTCAGAAACGCTGTCCTTGCACTTCCGGTAGGCTTCAACAGTGAAGATGTAGCTTCCGCTTGGGAATGTATTAAGGATGCAAAAGCACCCCGTCTTCAGGTGGAACTTCCCGTTTCCACAATACAAATGGAATATACTTATCATGTCAAGCAGTCCGCCATGCTTGAAAAAATTGCCGAGCTTGTAAAGGCGGCTAAATCTTACTGCGATGATGTTGAGTTTTCCGCTCTTGATGCAACAAGAGCCGATGCTGACTTTCTGGTTGCGGCTGCAAAGGAAGCAGAGAAAAACGGTGCAGTGCTTATTACCGTCTGCGATGATGCAGGCGCATCCACTCCCGAGCAGATCGCCGAGCTTACCGCAAAGATAAAGGGGGCTGTAAGCATCCCGGTTTATGTTAAGGTATCCGATTGCATCAATATGGCGGTAGCATCCGCTTTTGCGGCAATTGGCAATGGGGCAGACGGACTTAAATGCGCTATGGCAGGCAAGGATGTCCTTCAGACCGGAGAAATTTCCGATGCCATAAGCATTTGCGGTGCACAGATCGGGGCGGAGATTAAGCTTGATAATACCAAAATCCATTCCAGTATCGAAGATATGCTCTCAAGCATTGATCATGTCGATACCGAAGGAGAGAAAGCCGTAAGCGACAGGAAAAAAATCCTCCTCGATTCTGATTCAACCTTGGCTCAGATCGCTCAGGCGGCAGCTGTTCTCGGCTACGAGCTTTCCGATTCGGATATTGGAAACGTATATAAAGTTCTTCGCCAGGTGTGCGAAAAGAAGGGCGCTATAGGCTCGAAGGAGTTCGAGGCGATTATCGCAAGCTCCGCAATGCAGGCACCTTCTACATATCACTTTGAAACCTACACCACAACAAGCAGTAATGTTTCAAGCTCCATGACTCAGATCACATTGAAATGCGGTGGAGAAATAATTTGCGGTGTAAGCGGAGGTGATGGTCCTATTGATTCCGCATTCCGCGCCATCGAACAGTGTATAGGACATCACTATGAGCTCGACGATTATCAGGTTCAGTCTGTAACGGAAGGAAAAGAGGCGCTTGGCTCTGCTCTTGTAAAGCTTCGCAACAACGGCAAGCTTTACTCCGGAAACGGTACGTCCACCGATATTATTGGGGCAAGTATCAGAGCATATATTAATGCGCTGAACAAGATCGTATATGAGGAGGCATAATAAAGAATGAAGATCGTATTTTCCACAAAGAATGTGAAGCGTGCTTCCTTTCTTGACACTTGCCGTTATGCCTACGATTATGGCTTTGAAGGCTTTGAGATATACGACGCCGTCAATGAAAGAAGCTCACACTACGACAGTATTTTAAGACGTGACCGTGTTGCCGATGCCAAAAGAAAGCTTGTCAACAGAAATCTTTCAGTTTCGGCGCTTCGTATGCCTTCGCCTATTGAAAATGAGGAAACAACTGCCGAGCTTGTAGAGAAATATGTGGATATGGCAGCGGTTTCCGGAATCGCCAATGTTATCGTAAGAGCCGAAAAAAATGTTTCCTTTGACATTCTTGAAAAAAAGCTTTCCGCGGCGATCAAGTGCGCGGAAACAGCCGATATCAATATCCTTTTTGAAACCGTCGGCTTCCTTGCAAACACCGAAAACGTAATCGGTATTATAAATCACTTCGCTTCCTCTGTTATCGGTGCTTCATGGAATGTAAGAGGAACTTACTTTGATGCAGGCGAAACCGCTGAATCAACCATCAAGAGCCTCGGAGCATATATCAAGTATGTACGCCTTGGCGACATGAAGAACGGCAAGACCGTTTTGATCGGAGAGGGCGATCTTGAAGTTGAGAAGCTTCTTAATGCACTTTCTTCACTGAATTATGACGGCTTTATCTGTGCGGCGTGGAACGAGGAGATCAGCGATGCCGACATCGTTCTTACTCATTTTACAAACTATATTTCTGCCCTCAACAGAGAGAAGAAATCCACTGCTCACGCGTACTATAACCGCGCCAAAACCGGTACATTCGTATGGAAGAAGTACGACGTTATTGACGCTACCTTCGCCGATGTGCTTGACACAATGGTGGAAAACTACCCTGATCAGTATGCATTCAAGTATCCTACCCTTGACTATACGAGAACCTATGAGCAGTTCCGACGTGATGTTGATGAATGTGCCGCCGCACTTATTTCCCTCGGTGTTAAGGCTGGTGATCATGTTGCGGTTTGGGCTACAAACGTTCCTGAGTGGTTTATCACCTTCTGGGCAACAACAAAGATCGGTGCGGTTCTTGTTACCGTCAACACGGCATATAAGATTCATGAAATCGAGTATCTTTTGAAGCAGTCCGACACCCATACTCTTGTTATGATCGAGTTCTGCAAGGATATCAATTATAAGGAAATTATTGAAGAACTCTGTCCCGAGCTTAAAACACTTACCCCGGGAAGTCCCCTGTATTCTAAAAATCTTCCGTTCCTTCGCAATGTTGTGACTGTAGGATTTTCCATGGATGGCTGTCTTACCTGGGAACAGATGCTCTCACGCTCCACCCTCGTTCCGCGCGAAGAGGTACGCAGACGTGCATCTCTCGTAAAGCCTGACGATGTATGTAATATGCAGTACACTTCCGGCACTACCGGTTTCCCCAAGGGCGTTATGCTGACTCACCGCAATATCGTAAATAACGGTAAAACCATCGGCGACAGAATGGATCTTTCACTGCTGACCGTATGATGATTCAGGTGCCTATGTTCCACTGCTTCGGAATGGTGCTTTCCATGACATCTATGATGACTCACGGTGGAACACTTTGCCCGATACCCTATTTCTCTCCGAAATCCTCGCTTGCCTGCGTAAACGATGAGAGGATGACCTGCTTTAACGGCGTCCCGACCATGTTTATTGCCATGTTCAACCATCCCGATTTTGCGAAAACCGATTTCTCATACATGAGAACCGGTATCATGGCAGGTGCGAACTGCCCGGCGGACCTTATGCGACGTGCCTCGGTG
>JAZRPJ010000152.1:0-1571 GCA_045649205.1 Candidatus Flemingiibacterium sp. | reverse complement strand
CATGACGACTATCTGTTAAGACTTTGCGGTGCGGATGTGTTATTGTCATCCCTAAGTGGGGATGAAGTGAAAAAATACCGTCTCACCGTGGGTGGAGAAGCTATCCCGACTCTCAGGAAGGTTTTAGAGCTTGTCAGAGGAAGAGTTCCGTTACTGATAGAACTGAAGGGCAGGGATGCCTTACCTCGTGCAGAGGCGTTGTGGAACGTTCTGAAGGATTATAGTGGCGTGTATGCCGTACAGTCATTTAATCCTTTGTATCTGATGAAATTAAGGCGTAAATCAAAAGATATTCCCTTAGGCTTTCTTACAAAACGGAGCAGCCGCGGTATGAGTGGGGCGCTGTTTGCATTTTTCTCGAGGAATCTGCTGTTTAACTTTCTGTTCCGTCCGGATTTTATATCGTATAAACACGACGAAAAGCTTACCCTTTCCGTTAAGCTGTGCCGAAAGGTGGGCGTACCCGTGTTCGGCTGGACCTTTGATATTAATAAAATACCGAAAGGGAACAACTTTGACGGGTATATTGCAGAGTAAGCTCACGATTTGCGGATGCCCGTAAAACAATTAAACCGACCTATGGTTACAATCATAGGTCGGTTTTTGCGTCGGCGCGGGATATTTTACCGGGGGAGGCTTTGCATTCTTTATCAGTTAGACAAATTGGGATTTGTCAGTCTTGTAATGCTTTCATAAGCAGATATTTTTGATTTCCACTTGGAATGTCGGGAAGAATACCAATCACCGAATAACCGTGTTTCTTATAAAAATCGGGAGCTTGCCAACTCATTGTGTCAAGGTGGGCATGGTGACACCCTCTACGGAGAGCTTCTTCCTCGGCTTTATGTAAGAGATTAGATCCAACGCCTTTTTTGCGGTGGTTTTCGTGTACCCATAAAATATCCACATACATCCAACCCCAATAAGTACCGCCGAGAATACCGCCTATAATATTGCCGTTTTCGTCATACTCAATAATATTGAGAGGTGTGTGACCGTCATCTCCAACGATTTCTTTGTTGAACTGATTAAGGGCTTCGCATATATATTTAATTTCGTTTTCTTTCGGCGTTGTATTCATACAAGTACCTCGTCAAATTCTTATTTATCGAATTCTTTCGCAAATTTTTTATATGATATTATTGCGAATCCATCAAGGCGGCATAACATCCCGTCATACCCCATAAACCACAATCCCAACTGCCGCAGACAATACAATCAGCAGAATCGGTGACAGTTTCTTCTTTGCGATATGCTTATACCCGATCATCGCAGCCGCCAGAACCGCCGTTATGATGACGGACTGTACATTGAAGCTCAGTTCAGCAATCGCTCCGAAGCAGTTGCCGAGCACCATATAAATCCCGGTTGCAAGAACAATTCCGATCACACAGGGCTTCAGACCGCGCAGAACCGCCTGAACATACTTGTTTTTCAATGCGGTTTTGAGCAGCGCCGTTACCAACAGAATCATGAGAAACGACGGAAGAACAACCGCCAGCGTCGCAATAGCAGCCCCCAGGAAGCCTGCCTGATTGCTGCCAATGTATGTAGCAAGATTAACCATAATT
>JAZRPJ010000151.1:0-4845 GCA_045649205.1 Candidatus Flemingiibacterium sp. | reverse complement strand
ATATACCGAGCGTTTTGAAAAGGGTCATGTTGCGAGAGCCTTCAAGCATGAAGGATCATCAAACGGTGTGCACGGTCTTTATGTCCGTTTCAAGCCCGATCCTACCATATTTGAAGAAACTGTTCTCGACTACACCACCGTTCTTAACAGACTCCGGGAGCAGTCCTTCCTCAATGCCGGCGTGCGTATCATTCTTCGCGACGAGCGCGGACTTGATATTTCCGACGAAGAAGAGTTACATGATGGAGAACCAAGACCGAAATACGGTCCGGAGGAAATCGAGCTTTGCTACGAGGGCGGTATAAAGAGCTTCGTTGAGCATCTCAACAATACCCGTCATCTGGCGATGATCCATCCCGATGTAATTTACATGAAGGTTGAAAAGGATGACTCCGTCGCCGAGGTTGCAATTCAGTATAACGAAAGTTACAACGAAACCCTCATGTCCTTTGCAAACAATATGCACACTATCGAGGGCGGTACTCACGAAACGGGCTTTAAGCAGTCCCTTACCGCTGTCCTCAATGACTATGCTCACAAGGCTAAATTACTCAAGGACGACGAAAAATTATCCGGAGACGATACCCGTGAGGGACTTTGCGCTATCATAAGCGTAAAGCTTACTGATGCACAGTTTGAAAGTCAGACTAAAGCGAAGCTTGGCAACTCGGAAATGCGTACTCTTGTGGCAGGACTTCTTAACGAAAAGCTGACCGAATATTTAGAGGAGCATCCCCAGACTGCGAAGGCAATCCTTGAAAAGGCACTTGCGGCATCCCGTGCAAGAGAAGCGGCAAGAAAAGCACGCGAGCTTATAAGAAGAAAGAGCGTTCTCGGCGGCTCGTCACTGCCGGGCAAGCTTTCCGACTGTCAGGAAAAGAGAATGGAGCTTACCGAGCTGTACCTCGTGGAGGGTGACTCCGCGGGCGGTTCCGCAAAGAGCGGACGTAACAGCCGTTTTCAGGCAATCCTTCCTCTGCGCGGTAAGGTATTAAACGTTGAAAAGAGCAGACTTGACAAGGTCTATACCAATACCTCACTTATCCCGATAATCCAGGCTCTCGGCTGCGGTATCGGCGAGGAATTTGATATTGAAAAGCTCCGTTACGGCAAGATAATTCTCATGGCCGATGCGGACGTTGACGGTTCACATATCCGGATACTTCTCCTCACATTCTTCTTCAGACATATGAAGCAGCTTATAGAGGACGGTCACATTTATCTCGCACAGCCGCCCCTTTACAAGATTATGAAGGGTAAGAAAAATTACTACGCTTACAGCGATGCCGAAAGAGATGCCATCATCGCCGAAATCGGCGAGACAGGCACTAAAACCAGCCGATACAAGGGTCTTGGTGAAATGAACCCCGAACAGCTCTGGGAAACCACTATGGACCCCGAACAGCGTACGCTTTTAAAGGTTACGGTTGAAGATGCTATCGCCTGCGACGAGATGTTCAATATCTTAATGGGCGACAAGGTTGAGCCGCGCCGTGATTTTATCGAGCAGAATGCTGTTTATGCGACTAATCTTGATATTTAATCGAGGTACAAAATGAGTAAGAACGAAGAAATAATTGAATTTCCGAATCAGAAAATAGAGGGAATAGAGATGAAGGAGGAGGTTGAAAAATCCTTTATCGCCTACTCCATGAGCGTTATTATGTCTCGTGCGCTCCCCGATGTTCGCGACGGACTTAAGCCGGTGCACAGACGTATCCTCTACGCTATGTACGAGGACAAGCTGACTTACGACAGAGATTTTAGAAAGTCGGCGACCACCGTCGGTAACGTGCTCGGTCGTTATCATCCTCACGGTGATACGGCTGTTTACGACACTATGGTGCGTCTTGCACAGCCCTTCTCGCTCCGTTATCCTCTCGTACAGGGTCAGGGTAACTTCGGTTCGATTGACGGCGACAAGGCAGCGGCTTACCGTTATACAGAGGCTCGCCTTGCAAAGCTTTCAAACGAAATGATGAGCGACATCGAAAAGAACGTGGTGGATTTCGTCCCCAACTTCGATAACACTCACGAAGAACCAAGCGTTCTCCCGGCAAGATTCCCGAACTTACTTGTAAACGGCTCCATCGGTATCGCTGTGGGTATGGCTACCTATATTCCGCCTCACAATCTTGGTGAGGTAATTGACGGTACTCTTTACCTCATGGATAACCCGGACTGCGAGATAAAGGACCTTATGCAGTTCATAAAAGGTCCCGACTTCCCCACCGCAGCTACTCTTTACGGCTCAAACGGAATCTACGAGGCGTATACCACCGGTCGCGGTCACGTTATGGTACGTGCAAAATGCGAAATTGACGAGGAAAATCACAGAATCATCGTCACCGAGCTTCCTTATCAGGTAAACAAAAAGATGCTTGTTGAATCCATCGCCGACCTTGTAAACAGCAAGCGTATCGAAGGAATCACGGAAATCACCGACCTTTCCGACCGTAACCGCGAGGTTCATATAGAAATCACCTACCGCCGCGATGCCAACGGTCAGATAATTTTAAATCAGCTTTACAAATACAGTCAGCTCCAGGATACCTGCGCTTTCAATATGCTTGCGCTGGTCAACAACGTCCCGAAGGTGCTGAATCTTAAGCAGATACTTAAGCATTACATCGACCATCAGGAAGAGGTAATCACCCGCCGTGTCAAATTCGACCTTGACAAGGCGAAGAAGGAAGCACACATTTTCGAGGGCTACAAGTTGGTTATCGACAATATAGATGAGGTAATCAAGGTCATCCGTGCTGCCGACTCCATCGGAGATGCTAAGGTGAAGCTCATCGAGCGCTTCTCTCTCACCGAAATTCAGGCACAGGCAATCGTTGAAATGACCCTCGGACGCCTTTCCGGCATGGAAAGACAGAAGATTGAGGAGCGACTCCTTAAGCTCTACGAAACCATAGCCGAGCTTGAAGGAATCCTTGCCGACGAAAATAAGGTCAAAGACATCATTAGAACAGAAATGCTCGAAATCAAGGAAAAATTCGCCGACCCTCGCCGTACAGAGCTTGTTGCGGCAGAGGATGACATCGTTTACGAGGACCTTATCGAGCGTCACAGCTGTGTAATCACCATGACCGCCGACGGTTACATCAAGCGTCAGCCGGCGAACACCTATACTGCCCAGCGACGCGGCGGCAAGGGTATTATCGGTATGACAACCAAGGATGACGATGCCGTTTGCGATATGGTCAGCGCCGAGAGCCATGACTTCATCATGCTCTTTACAAACAAGGGTAAGGTTCACACAAGAAAGACCTATCAGATTCCCGAGGCAGGCAGAACTGCAAAGGGTACCAATGCGGTCAATATTCTTGAGCTTGCCGAGGGCGAAAAGGTAACGGCTATCGTATCCGTTCCCATGTTTACGCCGGACGAATACCTCTTTATGGTAACGAGAAAGGGTGTTGTAAAGAAGACTATCCTTTCCGATTTCGAATATCAGAGAAGAGGCGGCAAAATTGCCATCACTCTTGACGAGGGCGACGAGCTTTCCTTCGTTAAGCGTACCTGCGGCGAGGACGGCATTATTGTAGTCACACACAACGGTCTTGGCGCGAGATTTGACGAGGAAGATGTCCGCGCAATGGGCAGAACTGCCCGCGGTGTACGCGGTATTCGTCTTGCCGAGGGCGACTATGTTGTGGGTGCGGCTCTCGTTGATGACTCAAAGGGACTTATTACCATTACCGAAAAGGGCTTCGGAAAGCGTTGCTCCTTCGATGAATTTACATCCCACAACCGCGGTGTCAAGGGTGTCACCTGCCACGGTATCAGCGACAAGACCGGTAATCTTGCCGGAATTGCCACAGTATCCGACGAGGATGATATCATGATGATTACAAGCGAAGGTATTATTATAAGAACCTCTGCGGCGGAGATTCCCTTCTACAAGCGTTCCGCCGGCGGTGTTATCGTTATGCGCCTTAATGAGGGTGTGTCCATCGTAGGATTTACCAAGGTTGAGGCTAAGGACGATGAGGTAGAGATAGCTGAAAGCGAAGAATAGGGAACGGGCAGGGGAACTTTCTTGTAAGAAAGTCCCCCACCACCCCCTCAAAGAACTTTAATCGGGGTAGGGCATACGGACATCCGGGACGCAGGCATCGAGGCAGAAGACTTTGCACCGCCTGCGTGGGTCCCTTCCCACTCCGGTTCCGCCAGCCGCAGCCAAGGCTGCAACTGCGGACGGCTTTGTATATAAGCCTCTCCCTTTGGGAGAGATGTCGGCGAAGCCGACGGAGAGGGCTTCACCCATGTTCCACTCCTATAAATGAGGCGTAATTCCGCAGGGGCGACTATTGGTCGTCCGTGAAATAAAATCAACCTCGCAGGTGAGGGGTTTCTCCTCCCGAAGTGTGCAGAAAGAAAATAATATGAAAAAAATCTTTACTCTATTTCTTGCTACGATCTTATCCATACTACTCATTTCCTGCGGTACTGTCGCCGACGAGGTTATCATATCCGCTCTCGCGGACTTATCGGATGAGGCGTATGAGCTGAATCTTATAATCTACGGCGACGGACTTGATCATGAGGAATTGGCGCAGGAGAACGGATATTACAAGGTTTCCGACGATGCCGCATATACATCTGTTGATGCACTTAAATCGGCAATGGGCGAAGTGTTTTCGCCCGAATATATTGAGGTTATTAACAATACTGCCTTTCGCGGCGTGAGTGTTGATGAAGGTATGGTCGGAGCAAAGTTCATGGAAAAGGATGGACAACTGTATGTGAATCCGTCCGTTACCGAGAATTTCGGCGAGCCTCGCCGTATTGACACGGCAAATGCGAAGATCCGCGACAAGAATGATTATGTAGCTG
>JAZRPJ010000150.1:0-4337 GCA_045649205.1 Candidatus Flemingiibacterium sp. | reverse complement strand
TGCAACAAAGCCGTCCGCAGTTGCAGGCTTGCCTGCAATCTGCTGGGGCCGTAATGGGTAGGGACCCATGAAGGCGGCGCGAAGTTTGCTACCTCACAGCCGCTGTTCGCGATGTCCGTATGCCTTTACCCTATAAAGTTCTTTGAGGGGGTGTGGGGGAACTTTCTTTCAAGAAAGTTCCCCTGCGCGTATCCCCACGAAAAAATGTTAATTTTCAAAAAAGTCTTGCATTATTTAAAAAAATCTGATATAATATATAAATGTAACGCGACAAGCTATAAAATAAGGCCATACCAGCCGGGGAATTAGCGGTGCCTTGTACCTGAAGTCCGCTACAGCAGGGGTGGATTCCTTAAATGAGGGCTGAAGCTGTGTGGTCTGCACTTCGGATATTATGTGATGACGGATGGGTCTTACGCAATCGGAAGCCGTGAACCATGTCAGGTGGGGAACCAAGCAGCATTAAGCGGTCACTCCGATGTGCCGTAAGAGTGCCTGTCCCGAGCATATGCCGATTTTCACGCGCATAGGTTCAGTTCGAGTTTAGGGTGTGTGGTCTTATTTTATGGCTTGTCCGATTTTTTAAGGAGGGGATGGGAATATGCATCAGGCACTGTACAGAAAATGGCGTCCGAAGAGCTTTTCGGATGTTTGCGGACAGGAGCATATTACGTCGATTCTTCGGTACTGCGTAGAGAACAAGAAGACTTCCCATGCCTATTTATTCTGCGGCTCACGGGGCACGGGCAAGACAACCTGCGCCAAGATATTAGCCAAAGCCGTAAACTGCGAAAATCCCGTCAACGGCAACCCATGCGGCGAATGTGATGCCTGCAAATCCGCGGAGCTTGGAAGCTGCATCGACATTGTGGAAATGGACGCCGCATCCAACAACGGCGTTGACGATATAAGACAGATCCGCTCCGAGGTTGAGTATCTGCCGGCGGAAATGAAATACAAGGTCTACATCATCGACGAGGTTCATATGCTGTCGGCGAGCGCCTTCAATGCGCTCCTGAAGACTCTTGAAGAGCCGCCGGCACACGTCATGTTTATTCTTGCCACCACAGAGCTTCAGAAAATACCGGCGACCATTCTTTCGCGCTGTCAGCGCTTCGATTTTCGACGGATCACAAGCGAAGTAATCGCCGACAGACTTGAATATATCGCAAAAAACGAGGGTATCACCATCGACCATGAGGCGGCATTCATGCTTGCATCTCTTGCCCAGGGCGGTATGCGCGATGCGATTTCCCTGCTTGAGCTTTGCGCCGGAGATAACAGACCGGTCACCGCCGCAACGGTGGAAGAAATCGCGGGAAGCGGCGGACGTGAAACCTTAATTAAGGTTATAAACGCCGTCTGCGACAAGGATTACGACACGATTTTCGCCGAGGTGGGCAAGCTCTTTATGTCAAGCAAGGACATGGCTGTTTTTTGGCAGGAGCTAACCGCCTTCTACCGGGATATGCTGGTAGTGAAAACCACCAAAAATTCGAGAGAGTATCTTGACCTCACCGAACGGCAGTACAACCAGCTCATGGAAGTCGCCGGACGGCTTTCCACGGAAACCATCATATATCATGGGAAGCTCCTTGACAGCGCCTTTTTGCAGATAAGAAGCTCCGGCACGTCGAAGCGGCTCTGTGCCGAAATGACCCTTATACGGATGTGTGATGAACGGTTTTCGACTACGAATGAAGCTCTTGCCTCGCGGATCTCCGTCCTTGAGGACAAGCTGAAATCGGGCAATTTCCGGGTGGCTTCAGAGCCTGTACCGACGGTAAAATCCGAGCCTGCGGCAGTTTCCGCACCAAAAGAGGAAGCAAAAGGGGGAGAAAAAGCCGAGGGCGCTCCGACGGAAGTTGCCGAGCCACCGGTCAAGAAGGAGTACCGCCAGCTTCCGTATTGGAAAGAGTTCGTTGAGAAATGCAGCGAGCGTGATCTGATGCTCGGCAGCCTCCTCGGAGAATCCTCCAAAGGCTTCACGGTCAACACGGACGATTTCGTCCACATCAGGACCGGCAACCGAATGGCACTTACCATAATTACAAATATGTTCGGGGTAATGCTTGAGATCCTCAACACCTTCGAGGACGGACGGCTTGACGCAAATCTCGTTAAGCTTGAATACGCACCCGAAAAGAATGACAGCCAAAATGCGGCTCTCAACGAGCTTTCCAGCTTTGTAGATGCCGATAAATAATAAAACAAACCGAAAGGAATCAAAGAAATGAAAGCACGTTTACCCAAGGGATTCGGCGGCGGCCCCCAGAATATGAACGCAATGATAAGACAGGCTCAGAAGATGCAGGAGGATATGGCTGCAAAGCAGGAGGAGCTTGACGCAAGAGAATATGAAGTATCCGTAGGCGGTGGAGTTATCACCGTTAAAATTACCGGTACAAAGGAAATAAAGAGCATCGATATCAAGCCGGAGATCGTTGATCCCGAGGACATCGAAACCCTTTCCGACACACTTGTTGCCGCTGTCAACGAGGCAATCAAGAAGGTTGAGGACACCAACGCTTCCGAAATGCAGAAGATCACCGGTGACATTAACGTTCCGGGACTCTTTTAATTAAAATGGCAGAATTTATTCTTCCGCTGGAGAGGCTTGTAGAGCAATTCAGAAAGCTCCCCGGTATCGGAAAGAAGACTGCAGTCCGACTTGCTTTTTCGGTGCTTGAATTCACCGACGAGGATGCGGATGCTTTTGCCGAGGCGGTGAGAGAGGCGAAGCGATCGGTGAAGAATTGTTCTGTTTGTCAGAATATTTCCGATGCCGAAGTTTGCCCCATTTGCGCCGATCAGTCGAGAGATAATTCGGTGATCTGCGTGGTCGAGGACGCGAAAGCGGTGATGTCCCTTGAAAAGGTGAAGGAGTACCGTGGGCTCTATCATGTGCTTCACGGAGCGATATCGCCTATGGACGGAATCGGTCCGGACAAGCTGAAAATCGCCGAGCTTTTGTCACGTTTGTCAAGCGGCACCGTTAATGAAATTATCATCGCCACCAACCCGACGGTTGAGGGCGAGGCTACTGCGATGTATCTTACCAAGCTGATAAAGCCCCTTGGCATAAGGATTTCTCGTCTTGCATACGGTATTCCGGTAGGCGGTGAGCTCGAATATGCGGACGAGGTTACGCTGATGCGTGCCCTTGAAGGACGTCGGTTAATGTGAACAAATTTTGATATTTTTTCTATAACTATTGACAAATCGGTTAAAATAATATATAATTAATTAGTTAGTAGTTTGTATCGGTCAAAAACGGAGGTGTGATCATGGCTATTGATGTGCGAAAAGTTCTCTCCGGAGAAGTAAGCAAGATGGTCATTGATTGCGATTTCTCCCTTGATGACGGGGACTATCCCTTCGATACGAAAATTGACAGCGTAGTCTTTACAGCGCCCGTGCATATAGACGGCACTATCGTCAATATGGGCGGATATGTAAGACTTACCGCAACGGTAAATGCGAAGTACGACGCCGAATGTGCACTCTGCCTCACGCCGCTTACGAGGAATTTTGCGGTGGAGTTTGAGCGTACGGTAGTCGGGAAGGGCGAGCTTGCCAACACCACCGAAGATGACGGAGAGGATTATATCGAAGTCACAGACGGAATGCTTGACATTGAGCTTGCGGCAGCCGAGCAGCTTATGATGGAGTTCCCCATGAGGGAGGTCTGCAGCGAGAATTGCAAGGGACTTTGCGTGAAGTGCGGAAAGAATCTTAATGAGGGCGATTGCACTTGTCCGAAAAAAGAAATTGATCCAAGGCTGGCAATTTTGCAAAAACTACTTGAAAAATAGAAATATTTGATGTATAATATAAAGTGTTATACAGTTAAGGAGGTGTCGTGAAATGGCAGTACCAAAGAAGAAAGTCTCCAGCGCGAGACGTGACAAGAGAAGAAGTAATGTTTGGAAGCTCGATTTGCCGGGTATGGTAAAGTGCCCCAAGTGCGGTGAGTACAACCTCGCACACAGAGTTTGCAGAGCTTGCGGAACCTATAAGGGCGAGCAGGTTATCAGCAAAGAGGCGTAAATCAATACACAAACATGGGTTGCCGTTTCTGCGGCAACCCTATTTCTTTTTATGCCCTCAATTGGTGAAGGGTGCCGTTCTCGGCATTGGGGGATGGCTCGAGGAGCCGCTCCCAGCGTGTGCCGTTCTCGGCGTTGAGAGATGGCTCGAGGAGCCGCTCCTGACGTATGCCGTCCTCGGCATTGGGGGCGAAACTCGGAGGAGGGGGAACCATACTGCGTAAAGGCTCCCCCTCCTCCCCAACCCTCCACCTCCTCTTTCGCCACGGTCCACATTTGGGGGTGCAC
>JAZRPJ010000149.1:0-1974 GCA_045649205.1 Candidatus Flemingiibacterium sp. | reverse complement strand
GGAGGTGGAGGGTTGGGGAGGAGGGGGAGCCTTTACGCAGTATGGTTCCCCCTCCTCCGAGTTTCGCCCCCAATGCCGAGAACGGCATATGTCGGTAGAGGCTCTCCCAAGCCTCCAAGGATGCCGAGAACGGCATATAATGGGTCGCCGAGGACTCGACCCTGCGGGACTAGCGCCTCAATGCCGAGAACGGCACACCTCGGCGACGTGTCCCGCCGAGCAGGATACCGCCAAAATTAACAAAATTTACAAAACCTCTTGCACATTTTTCACCTTTATGTTATAATAAAAGCATCATATGCTGCGCTTTGCTGCGGCGAAATAAAGAAGCTTTTCAAATGAAAAGAGGGTATAAGCGATGATTGTTATAGCAGAAAGAGTAGCCATACTGAAAAAGATCCTGCGTGACCAGCAGATTTGTCCCGATAAAAAATACAGACTTATAAAATATTGCGTAAAAGTGCCGGTTGCGGAAGGAGTTGTGCTCAACAACCTCCTGACAAAAGAGGTAGTCCTCGTTGCAGACGAGAATTTCGAAAAATCTGCCGACCGGGATGAACTTATAAAAAGACGCTTCCTCGTTCCGGAGGATTTTGATGAAAAAGAGCTGTACGGTCAGCTTAAGGACGTCCTTTCTCTGGCTGTCCGCGGAAAGATGAGCTCTGGATATACTATCCTCACTACAACCGCCTGCAATGCCCGTTGCTTCTACTGCTACGAGGCAGGCAGAAAAACTATCACCATGACGAAGGAAACTGCACTGCGAGCCGCAGAATACATAAAGGAAAACTGCGTTTCGAATAAGGTGAAGCTCCATTGGTTCGGCGGCGAACCCCTTGTTAACAGTGCCGTCATTGACATTATTTGCGATTACCTTTCCGAGAACGGCATTGAATATAAGAGCAATATGACAACAAACGGCTATCTCTTCGACCTGGATACTGTAAAAAAAGCCGCGGAAAAATGGCATATGTCCTTCGTTCAGATTTCACTGGACGGCACGAAGGAGCTGTACAATAAGAGTAAGGACTACAAAAACGGCGACCCCAATGCCTTCGACCGGGTAATTAATAATATTGAAACTCTCCTCGAAAACGGGATCTACGTCAATATAAGACTCAACGTGGGACACCACAACAAGGACGACCTTTTCGCCCTTTGTGATTATATGGCAGAGCGGTTCGGTAAGCGCGAAAATATATCAATATACGCGCACCAGCTTTTCGAGAACGAAAAAATTCCGCTTACAAAGAAGCTGCTTGAGGATAAGTATATCCTGCATAATGAATTCTTAAGATTGCAGGAGCATATAAAGAGTATCGGCATGGCAAAACGGGGCGGCGGCGCTGCAACAAGCTTCAGAGTTCAGCATTGCATGGCAGATAACGACGGATGCGCAGTTATTCTTCCCGACGGACACCTGACAAAATGTGAGCACTTCAGCGAAAGCGAATTCGTGGGAGATATATATAACGGTATGCCCGATAAGTCCCTGACAGAGGCGTGGAAGGAGTGCCTTCCCGAACAGCCGGAGTGTGCAGATTGTCCCGTGTTCCCGGAATGTATCAGACTGAAAAAATGCCCGAACGAAGGCATTTGCACCAATTTCGACAGAGAACTTAAATACGAAAGATTCAAAAGCATCACCGAGCGAGTTTATGAGCGGTATATGCGAGATACAAAGTAATACTAACGTGGGGAGCGAACGTGGGGAAAACTTTCTTTCAAGAAAGTTTTCCCCACACCCTTTTCAAAGAACTTTACAGGGTAAAGGCATACGGACATCGCGAACAGCGGCATCGGAGTAGCAAACTTCGCGCCACCTGCGTGGGTCCCTACCCACTCCGGCTCCGCCAGCCGCCGCAGACGGCGACTGCGGAAGGCTACAAGCTCCCGCAGCACGAGGCGGCTCCGCCACCCGTGCCTCAATCCCCAGAAATGCAAACTTCTTCACATAAACTAAAATCCTCCCCA
>JAZRPJ010000148.1:0-7722 GCA_045649205.1 Candidatus Flemingiibacterium sp. | reverse complement strand
AAAAGAGGGCGAGACCGGTGCACTGGCCGGTTCTACCGTCTATGCTGAGCCTCTCTCAGGCGATGAGATCGTGGGCTTCAGATATGACCCCGATAAGACAGATGAACTTGGCAAGGTTTCCGGCACTGTCGCCGGTGACGGATCTCTCATCCTTGAGCTTTACTACACCCGTGTAAGACATACCGTTACCTACGAATACACCGGAAGCGTTCCTGCAGATGCAGATCCTGCCGCTGCCGATGCTGCAGGACACATTGAAACGAAGGAATATAAGTTTGGCGAAAAGGTATACATCAAGGATGCCGCGAAGGCTGACGGCTATACCTTCAAAGGCTGGAATATCGTAGGAAGTGATATCACAGTTTCCAGTGATGCCGGAGGAGAATATTTCCTCATTCCCACAAGAAACGTAGTTCTCACCGGTCACTTCGAGCATATTGCCACAAGCTACACAGTACGCCACTTCCTTGAGAATGCTCCCGACGTTGGCGGCTATACCATGGTAACTCCCGTAACCGAGTATATCCAGGGTATCTTCGTAAACGATGAGGTCAAAGGCGTTCCCAACGTCTATAACACCTACACTTACGATGAGGCTGTGACCAAGGCGAATAATACCGGCAACTACATTATCTCGGTCGATTCCACCGGCGTTACGGGTAAGGCTTTGGCAGACGGTGCTCTTGTAATTGACATTTACTACACCAGAAAAGCCTATAACGTTACCTACCGCTTCGAGAATAACCCCGGTAATCTCAATACTCCGGACGGACACGAGAATGTTAAGCACGGTACGGTTGTTGACCTTGCGGATGTAACCGCACCTGTAGGCTACACCTTTGACGGCTGGTATAACGGCAGCACCAAGGTTGGCGACGAGCTTACCATGCCCAGAAACAATGTGGAGCTTACCGGTAAGTTCACCCCCAAGACCGATATTCCGTATACAGTCGAGTACTATCATCAGAACACAGACGGTCAGACATATACAAAAGTAGACGGCTATACACGCACCGGAACTACCGGCGAATATGTTGTAGCTGATACAAAGAGCTTCCCCGGCTTCTCATTCAATACCGAGAACAGTAACTGGAACGGTCACATCCTGGGCGACGGCGGTCTTGTGCTCAAGCTCTACTATGACCGCAACTCCTATAAGGTTACCTACTTCTATGTAGGCACACCTCCCACCGGTGAAACCCTTTACATGGGCAGCGATGAGGTAACTCCCGCACCGAATACCGGTATCGTTTATGAAGAAACCGTAATGTTCGGCACATCCATGACGGTGAAGCCCGAGCTCACCGCTGATGCGAAGTATGAGTTCAGAGGCTGGCAGACCGCGAACCTCCCCGGAACCAGCGCATTTGATGAGATCCCGGGCGGCACAGCATACACAATGCCTGCTCACAACGTGGAATTCCGCGGCGCGATCTTCAACTACACCGTTTACTACGACCTTAACGGCGGAACATTTGACGGCGCAGACAGTATAGCTCCCAAGGAAGTCAACTGGAATGATGCAGATCTTCTCCCCGACGGAGCTCCCGTAAAGGACGGCATGATCTTCTCCGGATGGACAAACGACAAGCTTGCGGACGGTGCTTTTGTAAATGACAGTCACAAGTACAGCGATCTCGCTCATACCTTTGACGACGCGGCAATCGTTCTCAAGGCAGAGTATGCCACCGGCTACAGAGTATCCTACGACTGGGGCACTTCGAATATCCCCACCGGTGTTACCCTGCCCACTGACAGCAAGCTGTACAGAGATGGGGACACATACACTGTCGATGCAACATATACAAATGCAACAGTAATTCCGGTTCAGGACACCTACGGCAACGTTATCGGTGAATATAAATTCTCCGGCTGGACAGATCCGAACGGTGGAGCGATCAACGGAGCAAACGTTGTTATTACCGGTTCATGGACATACACCTCAAAGACCGTTGTTACATGGGATGTAGTATATGAATGGACTAACGCTCCCGCCGGTGTAGTGCCTCCCGCTCCCGATCTTGATGTAGTTAACGGCGCCACACATACCGTTGACATTACCTTCACCTCGGATTCTGTGGTCGAGATAATCGAAGGCAATACATCCAAAACATGGACTTTCAGCGGATGGGATATGAGCGGTACAATTACCGTAACAAGCGACATAACCATCACAGGCTTCTGGCGTTATACGGAGACAGTAGAGCCGGCAATCGGCGATGCGGAACTGATCAAGGTAGACGCTGACGACAATTCGAAGTTTATTCCCGAAGTTCAGTTTGAGCTTTATGACGGGGACGGCAAGCTTCTTGGAACCTACACCACCGACAGTAAGGGTAAGATCCGTGTTAATAAGCTTGATGCCGGCAGTTACTATTGGAAGGAGATCAAATCAGCAGCCGGTTATACCGTTTCTGAAGAGAATTATTCCTTTGAGGTAACTCATAAGAAGGTTACTACCGTAATGATCGAAAATAAAAAGACCCAGGTTCCTGTGGTATTTGTGGATGAGCATTACTCATACATTATCGGTTATGAAGACGGTCTTGTTCATCCCGAAAGAAGCATCACCAGAGCTGAAGTTGCTACGATCTTCTTCCGTCTGCTTGATGAGGGGACACGGGCTGGTTATTTGACGACCTCGAATAACTTCACGGATGTAGCGAAGGGCACATGGTACAATACCGCAGTATCCACAATGGCGGCGATGGGCATTGTTCTCGGACGTCCCGACGGCACATTTGATCCCAATGCGAATATTACCCGTGCGGAATTTGCGGCTATTGCGGCAAGATTCGAGAAACACGGAAATACCAGCGAGTCTACCTTCTCGGATATTTACGGACACTGGGCAATGAAGGAGATCAACATCGTTGCCAATAACGGATGGGTGCTTGGTTATGAGGACGGCACATTCAAGCCTGATCAGATTATAACCAGAGCGGAAGCCGTGACAATGGTTAACCGCGTACTCCAGCGTATTCCCGAGAGCGCAAACGATCTCCTTGACGGCATGATCGTATGGCCTGACAATGTGGACACCGGAGTATGGTATTACCTCATGATTCAGGAAGCAACCAACAGTCATGAATATAGACGCAAGTACAGCGGCTATGAATACTGGACAGCTCTTACCGAAAATCCTGATTGGAAAAAGTACGAATATTAAATGAATGCTTAAGGGGCGGATTTCATATCCGCCCCCTTGATTTTATGGAATTTTAAATTTTACCGCGGCGTGTTTCGGACGGAGATTCACCGGTGATAGCTCGGTAGGTGCGAGTGAAGTACTGCACGGAGGAGAATCCGCAGTCATCCGAGATGCTGCCTATGCTTTGCGTCCCGGACAGAAGCAAATTTCGTGCACGGGCAACCCTGGCGCGGATGAGGTCGGCAGTAGGTGAACTTCCAAAATACTGCCTGTACAGCATGGTAAAACGGCTGACCGAGTATCCGGACATGCCTGCCATTTGCGAAAGTGACCATTTTTCCCCGGCGCGTGAAAGCATTTTTGTGCGCACATCCGTGAAGATACGGAATGCATCGTCATCCGTTTTTCCGGATGTCATACCCCGTCGAAGCTCAATAAGCAGTTGTGCCAGATGAAGTGCCTGCATGAGCCTTGATTCGGGGAGCATCTTCTGCCATTCGTCAAGAGTGAGTTCTGTTTGCTCGCGGACATTGATAATGTCACCGGGATAGAAGATCTCGTTGACCGGAAGCTCAAGATGTTTTATAAGGGTGTGGGCATCAGCACCGCCGAAGAATATCCAATCGTTGACAAAACCTTTGGTCATGGCTTCGGTTGGTCCGTGGATAAGCGGTGTCTGTGGAGAATTCAGAAGACAGCCTCCTATCTTCCCCTCTACTTTTGCACCGCCGAGCTGCGCAAAAAAAGGTGTATGAAAGCAGGTGAGCAGCCAATAGTCTACACCTTTTAGGTGTTCGTGGCAGTATCCTCGCTGATGAGGCGTATCTATGCCGCCTGCTGTTACCCATAAATCAAGCATTTTGTTACCCTTTCGTCAGATAATGCAAATAAACTGTCGGATAATGCAAGTATTTCTCCGAAAATTATGATATAATGATTATAGTACCGCTGATATTATTATATATTATTTCAGCGGAAAATGCAAGTACTGTTTTGAAAAAGGAGAAAAATCATGACAAGAAAACGCAGGAGTGATTCATTTTTCGGTCTTCATTTCGACTTCCATCCCAGGGCAGATATAGTCGTCGGCGATAATCTTCGCTACGATGTTATCGCAAAGCTGCTTGACGAGGTTAAGCCCGATTACGTTCAGATCGACACAAAGGGACACCCCGGGCTTTCATCATATCCCACAAAGGTGGGACAGCCGGCACCTCTTATGCGAGGCGACCAGATAAAGATGTGGCGTGAGCTTACCGCAGAGCGTGGGATCGCCCTTTACGGACACCATTCCGGTCTTTATGATATCTACCAGGCGACCCATCATCCCGAGTGGGCGGTCGTAAACGAGGACGGCACATACAATGAGTCTTTCATCTCACTGTTCAGTGACTATGACGATAAGTTCCTCATTCCGCAGTTGAAGGAGCTTGCCCTCGATTACAAGCTCGACGGCGCATGGGTCGACGGCGAGTGCTGGGGCGTAAAGGAGGACTACTCCGAGATGGCGCAGGCAGCATGGGCGAAGATTTCAAATATTCCCATCCCGAAAAAAGGCGCACGGGATTACCCCATATATGCAGATGCTCCGTGATAAGTTCAAGGAACACGTTACCCACTATATAGAAGAGCTGAAAAAGGTAGCTCCCGAATTTCAGATTACAAGTAACTGGATGGGTGCAGGTTCAGTGCCGGGGAAGGTCACCGTTTCTATCGATTTCATCTCCGGGGACTATTCTTCCGACAATTCGCTCAACAGTGCCCGTATCCAGGGACGTTACATTGCAAATCAGGATAAGCCTTGGGACCTCATGGCATGGGGACATAACTGCGTGTGTAATTGGACGGTCACAAACCGCAGTACCAAG
Organism: Candidatus Flemingiibacterium sp.; assembly: GCA_045649205.1. Lineage (GTDB taxonomy): Bacteria > Bacillota > Clostridia > Oscillospirales > CAG-272 > Flemingiibacterium. The sequence goes on along the minus strand of JAZRPJ010000148.1, from coordinate 2,703 downwards.
GAATTGGCACAGCACTGTCAGGAAGCATCCTTTGTTATGGCACAGGGCGGCGGCTTCCAGTTTTACAACTGGCAGTACGGCGGTGGAAGCACCGTCCAGGAATGGGCAATTCCAATGTGGGCGAAAGTAGGGGAGTATGTCCGTGAGCGCGAGCCTTTCTGTAAAGGAACAAAGCCGCTTCACCAGGTCGGTATTTTCTTTTGCACCGAATCCCATTACTACGAAAATTCCGGCATCCACGGTGACTCACCCGTAAAGCAGTCCGCAACCGGACTTATCCATGCGGCACTCGACTGCGGATACGCTACCGAAATTATTGAAACCCACAATCTCGATGACCGTGACATGAGCGAATATGGAACGATCATTATCGGTCATGCGGCATGGGTGGCGAATGAAACCAGAGAAAAGCTTCTTAAATATGTCGAAAACGGCGGCGGACTTATAATTACATCGCCGATTACCGCAAAGCAGTTTGGCTTTGGCGTATCCACCCCCTCAAGCAAGCTGATCCATATCAGTGACGGAGCAACGGTTGCGCCTCTTGAGGTCATGTGCGCCGACCTTGCTATGAGCGATGACCTCACCGTTTGCGGTACATATTATCTTGACAACTTCATGGAAAACGGTCCTTACACAGCGGCTGTTGCGAAGAAGCACGGTAAAGGTAATATTGTAGCTTGCGGCATTGATCTCGGCTCGGTTTATACTCAAAACCGCACCACCTGCGCTAAAAATTTCTTCAAGGCAATGGCAGCGATCACTTTTACAGATCCCCTTGTTAAGGTGGAAGGGTCAAGCCTTGTGGAGCTGGATATCACACGGCGCGATAATATGATCTACATTCACCTGCTTAACTACGGCGGACCACATGAGGTCCCCTCTGTTCGTACTTATAACGAAATTCCAAAGCTCGGACCGCTCACGGTTACAATCTCCGACGCTGTCTTGCCGAAATCTGTAACGATAGAACCCGAACATGCAGTCTGGTCAGGCGATAAACATATAATTATAATCGACTCCCTCGATATTCACACGGTAATTGCGGTGGAGGTTTAGTTTCATAGAGAATGACTATAGGGGGATATGACCGTGGGGAAAACTTTCTTGTAAGAAAGTTTTCCCCACGCCCCTTTCAAAGAACTTTAATAGGGGGATATCTAACGGACATCCGGGACAGAGGCTTCGAGGTAGCAGACTTCGCGGAAACGCTGATAGGGCGCTATACCCGAACATAGGTGCACCCCCAAATGTGGAGAGTTGGCGAATGAGGGGCGGAGAGGACTGTAGTATGTTCCGTCCCGATGTTCGAGGGCAGAGGGGTTCCCCCTTCTCGAGCCATCTCCTGGTGCCGAGAACGGCATACACCAAATAAAGGCAAAAAACAAGACCGCCCACGGGTGAATATCCCGATGGGCGGTGTATTATTCCTTTCGATGCTGTTTACGGTATTGAAGCGGAGAAAGTCCCATAATCGACTTGAAGGTCTTGCAGAAATGATTCGTGGAATTGAATCCCACATCAAAAGCAATTTCAGTTGTGTTTTTATCCGTGTTCAGTAAAAGCTCAACAGACTTTTTAATACGGAATTTCCGCAGATAATCGGAAAAGGATAATCCAGTATCATCCTTGAAGATCCGACTTAAATATGTAGGGTGGATGAAGAAATGTTTTGATATGTCGGAAAGGGTGATTTCATTGCCGAAATTTTTGTTTATGTAAGCGATGACCTCAAAAAGACGCTTTGAGGAAGATGAATCTTTTGTGGTTTTGGCGGTTATTTCTTTTTTTCGGTCGAGCAGCACAAAAAGCTCGCATAAAAGAGCTTTCGTCAGCAGTTCACTGTTTTCTCCCCGGTATTCGGTAAGCAGCGCATTGAAAATGTACTGTATCTGATATGTATTTCCGTCATGGAAAACCGAAACCTTCTTCAAAAAACCAAAATCAAAATCGCCGAAGGATTTGAGATAGTCCGCATCAAGATAGACGAGAAGCCGACGCCTGGTGGAGTTGCGGTCATTGAGTGTCTTGTGAAGTGTGTTCGGCGGGATTATTACGATGTCGCCTTCTTTCAGCGTGTAAATGGTATCCTCGATGAAGTACTGTACCTCACCCGAAGTTAAATAATATATTTCATATACCTTGTGGAAATGTTGAGAGGTCATACAGCCGTGTCCGATATGCTCGTCGACTGCGAATTTAACATCATCTGCGTAATAAAAAGTCACAAGTTTCACCACCTTCTTGCATATGCTTTTATTATACCATATAAATTGCAAAAAAAGAATACAAAAAACGAAAAAAGCTATATTTGGAATAGAAATTGTCATATTTTTGATATATAATGGTATTGACGAGTGTAAAATCTGTTACATTTTTGTCGAGATAATTTTTTGTGGAGGATCATTATGAAGAAATATGTAATGGTAGGTACGGGTACGCGCGGCACATATGCATATCTTGTTGCGTTAACTCAAAATTTTCAGGACTGCTTAAAGCTCTGCGGTGTTTATGATATTAACCATAAGCGCGCCAAGGTTTCCGTATCAAAGGCGGCTTATCCCGTTGAGGTGTTCGACGATTTCGACAAAATGCTCGAAACCGTTAAGCCCGACGGCGTGATCGTCACCACAAAGGATGCTACCCATAGCGAATACATAGTAAAGGCGCTCGACAAGTCGGAGGCCAAGCGGTCTTAGGAAG
>JAZRPJ010000147.1:0-6187 GCA_045649205.1 Candidatus Flemingiibacterium sp. | reverse complement strand
ACTTCAAAAAGCTGCGGCAAATCGCCATTTGCCGCAGCCCCAGATTCAATTATTGGCGGTAATTTTGCAAAACGGCAAAATTACTTTTCGCACTGCTGATTTGCAATGCCGCAGCTGGTCTTGCAAGCGGACTGGCAAGAGGTCTGGCATTCGCCGCAGCCGCCATTCTTTGCGCTGTCGCAAAGGCTCTTTGTATTGAGAGTAGTAATATGTTTCATGATAATTCCTCCGAATTTAGTTTTATTTACACTTTATTATATCACAGTATCTTCAAACTGTCAACGCTAATGGAGTAAAATTTAAAATTTCGTACAAATTTTACCCCAAAATCATACTTCTTCCGCGGTTTTCTCCTGCTTTTTCGCCCTGGAACGTTCAAGAATCCGCTCAAATACCACAATAAGCACAAAGCATCCTGCGGAAACTGCCGAGATCGCAACGCCGTAACTGATACACCATGGCGCATATTTCATTTCGATTGTATGCTCACCGGGAGTCAGATCCACAGCGGTAAGACAGTTCAGCACTTCATAGCTGTCGGTAAGCTCACCGTCAACGTAGATCTTCCAGCCCTCATCATAAGGAATAGTCAGCATAAAGGTGGTTCTGTTTTCAGAAGCGGTGACCGTTCCGAGAAAATAACTGTCGGTGAATTTTTCAATTTCATAGTTGCAATTCTGAAGCTGCGGCATTATCTCGCGGAAAAGCTCCTCGTCAAGATAGTAGAAATAATTCGGGGTATTCTTGAAATATACCTTCTCACTCTTTAATTTCATTTCAACGGAGAGCGGTTCGCCATTGGTTCCTGCTCCAAGGGAAAGGATTCGGTGAGTTTCGTTGGCGAGATAATCGGAGATCTTCTCCCCGTTTACCAAAACATCGACCTGATAGTTGCTTGCATAATAGGACTGGCAGGGGATGTACATATAGATCTCATAATCGTTTGAAGGGGTAAAATCAAAGGTGAGAGTACCGGGGGCATCCTTGTTTTCCTTGACATATTCCTTGTGCCCCGATTTGTAGCTGAGTTCCAGATTTGCGGTTTCCGGACGAAGATTCTTATAGGGCTTAAAAATCTCGATTTTCTCCTCCGAGCCCAGTATAGCTGTCACCATATTGTTCATTCGCTCGAAGGGAATCTCTTCAGCCTCCATATAAACCTCCGTTATGGCGGGAGTAACCATGTATCCGAGGGAGAGGGCGTATTCGTTTTTGTAGACCGCCGTTTTGTTGGTTTCGTCGGTTATGATCGGCTCTCCCCAGAGAGGGTTGATTTCTTCCTCTAACTCCGTGATAAGGTATTTGACCCCAAGAAGGCTGTCGGCAAGCGGCGTTCCGCCAAGATATTTCGACCAGTGGGATTTTGAGGAATACCCGAGATTCTGAAGAAATGCGACCTGCTTCTTGTTGAGTGTTGAAGTGGAATTGGAAAGACCGTTCATGTTGAGGGTGAAGTTGTCGTTGGTCTTTCTGTGTCCTGTCTTTTCCATGCGGAAGAAGGAGTCGTCGTTGGCGTTTACATAATCGGCGGCAGGCTGCCACTTATCAATAAAGGTGCGGTATGAGGTTCTGGAGCTGTAGGTTACGTCGCTGTCCAGGGACACGATGTCCGCAAGTCCGCTGCAGAACAGCTCAAGAAGTACAAACACGCAGAGAATCGACGATATCGAACCCTCAAGCCACCGTTTACTGCATCCGTTCAAGAGCACCATATAGATGGCGATGCATCCGATGGAGAACCAGATGACCATAAGGTCATGCATATGCTCATATTCGAATTTCTGCAATACAAGAAGAAGCGCAACGAGGAACAGTCCCACGCCGGTCACTTTGCGGAAATCAAGAGTTTCGATATGCTCAAAGGCTTTGTACGCCATGACGATCATGACAAAGCAAAACATGAAACTGTATCTGTAGTTAAGCCAGTTAGGCTCCTGCATACCGTGCCAGAAGATATCAATGGTGCTTCCGTTGAAGCTGAATACAAAGAAAGCGACAAGTGCCGAATAGCCTATTTTTTTTCTTGTGGGGATAGCCTTGACAAAGAAGAACACGATCATCATGATGAGGCTGAGGAGTCCCGAGTAGATGAAGGGCAATCCCTCACGCCTTACCGTGTCGTAGGAGGCAGGGAAGAGCTTTGTCACAAGGTCAAGGAAGTCAAACTTCTGTGTGAAAGAGTAATTGGGGTTAGTGAAGGTGCTCTTTCCGAAGCTGAGTGAATAGTAGGCAGGCAGAATGATCAGGCAAGCCATTCCCACAGCAAGGGCAGAATAGATGGCCATTCGGATAAGACTTTTTAGGAAATGCTTGCTTTCTCCGAGGGGATTACGTTCTTCCGGGGTCATCATAGCATAGGCTGCGAAGAAGTAAAAAGCAACGCCGATGCAGACCATATATCCGATGTAGTAGTTAGAGAATACCGCAACGGCAAGAGTCAGGGTATAGAGCTTATATTTCCCCTCTTTGATAAGAGATTCCACGCCGAGAAGAATCAGTGGGAAGAACAGAACGCAGTCAAACCACATTGTGTTGTGCTGCATGACAACGGCGTAAGATGTGAGGGCGTACAGAACCGAGAAGATAACCTCGTTTACCGGCTTTGTGGGATGAGATTTGTGGAGATATACGCACATATTGAAGCCGGACAGACCGCACTTTAAAAGAAGCATGACAAAGAGGGATTCGGTAATCATTCCCTCGGGGAAAAGCGCGGTAATTATTGAAAAGGGGCTTGCCAAATAATAGGCGACAATGCCGAGAAATTCACCGCCCAGTGCTCGCTCAAAGGAATAAATTATTCCCTGTTCGCCGCGGAGAATATCGCGTATCGCCTCAAAATAATAAACATACTGACCGTTCAGGTCAAGGACAAGAACGGAGTTCTCACCGAAGGGAAAGACCTCGATTGCCGCGTATATGAGTGCCATTACAAATACCGGCAGAAGGAATGCAAGTCCGGTATGCTTCATGCCCTCAAAGCTACGCGCGATGCGTTTAAAGGGCGCTGTTAATATTTCCGTCAGCTGTGACGGATTTTTTTGTGCCGCCGCCTCGGAGGGAAGGTTTTCGTTATTTGTCATTGTCTGCTGCCTTTCTAAACTAAATTTCGCCGTCTTCCTCGCGTACGATACGGCGGATATTTTTTTCAAGCTTTATTCTGGGGATAGTCAGGTCACGTCCGCAGGAAATGCAGGCTATTCTTATATCACTTCCGACACGGAGGACCTTGAATTTAGTGCTTTTTTTCGAGCAGGGATGATTTTTCTTCATCTCTAAAATGTCACCTACGGCAATCTGCTTTATTTCGGGCACAGTTCTTCCCCTTTCTACACATTATTTATCGTAAACAGTATACCATATTTTTCGTCGATTGTACAGAGCTTTTACAAAAAATTTCACGTTTTTTAATCTTCGGATGCAAAACAAGTATGTTACCGCACATTCGAAGGGCATCGCCCTACACGCTTCCGATCGTTCGTTTTCATGAATTTTGTGGAGAAAATTCAATTATCTATTGCTTTTTCAATTAAAATGTGCTAAAATGGTAACAGTAAAAAAGCCATATCAAGGAGGAAAATCATGGCAAGAGAGATTTGGAACGATTTTGAAATGGAAACCTTCCTTTTTGAGGATAGGCCGGCGAAAATAGTATATCCGGAGAAGCCCAACGGCAAGCTCCTCATAAAAACCGAATATTGGAACGCCTTTCCTGAATTTGAAATTGAAATGGTAAAGAGAGGCTATTACCTCTGCTTTATCAGACATTTCAACCGCTGGGGTTCGCCCGAGGAAATCACCGTTATGGCGAATTTTATCAAATTCGTAGCAGAAAAGCTTGGTATTGCGCCGAAGTGTATTCCCGTTGGCATGAGCTGCGGCGGACTCCAGGCGGCAAATTTAGCGATCATGTACCCCGAACTTGTATCGGTTATGTACATTGATGCGCCGGTACTTAATCTTATCAGCCAAGCAGGCCTTGGTGCGCACGCCGAGATTACTCCAGAATATTGGCAGGAGTTCCGTGACGCTTACGGAGTTGACAAGTCCTCTATCGTCAATTTCAGAAACAGCCCCATCGACCACATGGACGTGCTTGTAAAGCATAATATCCCGATAATCATGCTCTACGGCAACGCTGACACCACCGTTATCTACAGTGAAAACGGCAAGGTGCTTGAGGACTATTATAAGGCTCACGGCGCTCCAATCAAGGTCATTTCCAGAACCATGGGCGGTCACCATCCTCACGGCCTTGATGACCCAACACCGATCATTGAGTTTATCGAAAAATACTGCTAATGAGGTGAATAAAAATGGAAAAGGAATTATGGAACGGATTTGAGATAGAAAAATTTGAGTTTCAGGGACGTGAAGCGGTAATCGTTTACCCCGAAAAACCAAACGGCAAGCTCCTTCTCAAAACAGAATATTGGCACGCTTTCCCTGATACTGAAGTTGCTCTTGTAAAGCGCGGATACTACGACTGCTACGTGAAGCACAACAACCGCTGGGCAACTCCCGACGAGGTTACCCTCATGGCGGATTTCGTCAAATTCGTGGCGGCAAAGCTTAATATAGAGGCGAAGTGTATCCCCGTAGGTATGAGCTGCGGCGGACTTTACGCGGCAAGACTTGCCGAATGCTATCCCGAGCTTGTTTCCTGTATGTACATAGATGCACCCGTTATGAACCTTATCAGCATGGCGGGGCTTGGCACGCTTGAGGCGTATGTTGATACTTTCTGGGGCGAGCTGGTCAAGGCGCACGGTTTTACCAAAGCCTCTATCGTCACCTACCGTGACAGCCCGATTGATCATATGGACGTGCTTCTTAAAAATAATATTCCGATAATTATGGTCTACGGTGAAGCGGACACCACCGTTATCTATGAGGAAAACGGTAAGATCCTCGAAGACTACTACACTAAAAACGGCGGTATCCTCAAGGTCATCCCCAAGCCCGGATGCGAGCATCATCCGCACGGTCTTGACGACCCGACGCCGGTTATTGAGTTTATTGATAGATATTGTTGATTGTCGTGGGGAGAAACTTTCTTATAAGAAAGTTTCTCCCCAAAGTTCTGCTGTGCAGAACTTTCCCCCTCTTCAAAGAATTTTAATGGGGGGATATATAACCGACATCGCGAACAGCGGCATCGGAGTAGCAAACTTCGCGCCGCCTTCATGGGTCCCTACCCATTACGGCTCCAGCAGATTGCAGGCAAGCCTGCAACTGCGGACGGCTACAAGCTACCGCAGCACGAGGCGGCTTCGCCACCCGTGCCTCAATCCCTAGAAATGCAAACTTCTTCACACAAACTAAAATCCACCCCTTGGGTTTGGCGGCTGAGTTAACCCCGACTTCATGTGATAACATCCCCCGTCTGACCACACAAGCGAGTGATTCCACTGCCAAACGTACCGCCCATTGATGCCTTAGCGGAAACGCTGATAGGGCGCTATACCCGAACATAGGTGCACCCCCAAATGTGGACCGTGGCGAAAGAGGGGGCGGAGTCCGAGGAGGGGGAGCCTTTACGCAGTATGGTTCCCCCTCCTCGAGCCATCTCTCGATGACGAGAGCGGCATATAACGGGTCGCCGAGGACGTCGACCCCTACGGGACTGCTCCTCAATGCCGAGGACGGCATACGTCAGGAGCAGCTCCTCGAGCCATCCCCAATGCCGAGGACGGCATACACCGAAAGCAGCTCCTCGAGCCATCTCTCGGTGACGAGAGCGGCATAGACAAAAGGTGCACATCGACCGTTGAGGCACTCTTTATACCAAAGCAGCACCGCAAAAAGCGGTGCTGTCGTTCATTTATGCTATTTCAGAGTAGGTTCAGCAGCTGCGGTGCCGCTGCACTGGGCGGTGAGTTGGGTTAGCCTCGGGAAGAAGAAAATCAGCGTCGTTGCGATGTTGAGAACCCAGCTGATGGGCCATACAAGATATAAGAATGTGAAATTATCCGGCAAGAAGGGATAAACCACATATACCCAGGCATACCGCAAGGCGAACATATAGAGAAATGCCACAACCGTCGGAATAATGGGGCGGCCCATTGCACGCATTGCAGAGAAGAAAAGCTCACTGATTCCGCAGATGAAGTATGTGCTGGAAATAATGATCATCTTCTCCTGCGAGAACTTTATAGCTTCTGCGCTATCCGTCATAAGCGAGGAC
>JAZRPJ010000146.1:0-5444 GCA_045649205.1 Candidatus Flemingiibacterium sp. | reverse complement strand
TTCTTCGCCACAGCGATGGACTGAAAAGAATCAGTATCGGGAAGATCTCAAGTCGTCCCAGCAGCATATCGCCGCAGAGTATCAGCTTGCCGAAATCGGAAAATGCGCTGAAGTTCCCGGCGGCGCCTACCATACCGAATCCCGGTCCTATATTATTGAAGCAGGCGACAACAGCAGATACAGTAGTTTCGAAATCGAAATTATCAAAGGACAGTAAAATCGTTGATATAACAAGCACCACGCAGTAAGCGGCAAGGTAAATGTTCACGCTGTGCACCACATCAGAGGGGACGACCTTGTTATTGACACGTATCAGCTTAACACTGTTTGGGTGGATTAATTTTTTGATTTCCTTTGTAATGGACTTTATGAAAATAATAAGTCTTGATATCTTTATACCGCCGCCGGTTGAACCTGCACAGGCTCCGATATACATTAGGGCAAGCAGGATCATCTTTGAAAAAGTCGGCCATTTATCGAAATCCACTGTGGCAAATCCGGTGGTGGAAATAACCGACGATACCTGGAATGCACTGTGATGGAGCGCAGAACCGAAGGTTTCGTAAATTGCCGACTGCATCTGATAAATATTCAGTGCGATCGCCCCTACGGAAAGGACTACTATTCCGAGAAATACCCGAAGCTCCGTATCCTTATACGCCGAACGGAATTCTTTTGTGAGGATAAGGTAGTATATATTGAAATTAACCGAAAAGAGGAGCATGAACACCGTGATCACGCCCTGCAGATAGTAGCTGTTGTACGCCGCAATGCTTGTATTGGTAATTGCAAAACCGCCCGTTCCGGCTGTGCCGAAGGAAATTACCAGTGCATCAAACAGAGGCATTCCGCCCGCAAGCAGAAATATTACCTGCAGAAAGGTCATGAAAATGTATATGGAATACAAAATTCTCGCTGTACTGCGCATTTTGGGAACAAGCTTACCGACAGAGGGTCCGGGGCTTTCCGCGCGGAGAATATGGAGAGAAACTCCGCTTCCGGCAGATTTCGGGAGAATGGCAAGGATAAAGACAAGCACTCCCATTCCGCCAAGCCAATGGGTAAAGCTCCGCCAATACAGAATGGAGCGAGGCAAGCACTCTATGTCGGTAAGAATACTTGCACCCGTGGTGGTAAAGCCGGAAACAGTTTCAAAGAAAGCATCTATATATCTCGGTATCGCTCCGCTCAAAGTAAAGGGAGCCGCGCCGAAAAGTGACAGCACTATCCATGACAGTGCCACTATGAAAAAGCCGTCTTTTGCATAAAGAGTAGGCTGTCCTGCCTTTATGAATATCAGCGGAATACCGATAAGAAACAGTGCCGCCATCGTTATCAAAAACGCAGTCATCGAGGCAGCTTCCCCGTATACCAAGGCAATAATCAGGGACGGGATCATAAATGCCCCTTCAATTGCAAGAAGGTATCCGAAATACTTCAGAGTAATTTTTACATTCATTGTTTCATCTCACATCCACTGTATTTTATCTGTCCGTATCTTCGAAAATGTCGTTAAGGTCGGAAATTGTTTCATCTGCCGCAGTAACCACGATCACAGTATCCCCATCTGCTATCTTACTTGTACCGTCGGGGATGGAAATACTTCCGTTATGCTTAATGCAGGCAATCAGAATGTTTTTCTTAAGCTTCAAATCGCGGAGTGGAGTATCAAGACCGTATGTCTGGGAATTTGCTGAAAACTCTATGGCTTCCGCTTTGCCGTCTACAATGCGGTGAAGCGTGATGATGGACGATTCCGTATTGTCAATTGAACGCACATACCGGATAATGTCCGCGGCGATAACATCCTTCGGACATACCGTACTTCCAAGCTCCTTATCCGAGAAGAGCGTACTGTATTCGCTTCGGTTCATTTTGGTTACGGTTTTATGGACGCCTATACGCTCGGCGTACATGGATATAACAAGATTTTGTTCATCCATACCGGTCAGCGTTACCACCGCATCTGCTTCCTTTATTCCCTCTGCAAGAAGGACATCATGGTTTGAACCGTCGTCATTTATAATAAGGGCATCAGGGAATTTCGAGGCAAGCTCTGCACTGCGTACACTGTCATTTTCAAGTATTTTGACATCTACTCCCGATTTTAAAAGCTCGTCCGTCAGATATTCGGAAATTGTGCCGCCGCCGATAATCATTACATTGCGGATCTTGTGAGCCTCGATATTCAGCTTCTTTATCATCTTCGCAAGCTCGGAACGGGGGGCAGTAACATTGATTTTATCTCCCTCGCGAAGTATAAAATCGCCCTTCGGGATATATATTTTTTCCTCTCTCTCAACAGCACACACCAGCACCTTTAAATGGAGCTCGGAACTAAGCTTACCTAAACTTTTACCTTCAAGCACACTGCCTTTTGAAATTTTAAGCTCCACAAGCTCCACTCTTCCCTTTGCAAAGGAATCCACCTTCAAAAATGAAGGGAATTGGAGGAATCGGTATATGGTTCTTGCGGTAGCGAATTCCGGATTTACAGTCATGGAAAGTCCCAGATCATCGCGCATGAACTGGATCTGTTTTATATAATCCGCATTTCTGACGCGGGAAATGGTATTTTTGCAGCCCAGTCTTTTTGCGACGATGCAGCAAAGGAGATTAAGCTCATCCGAATGAGTTGTGGCGATTACAAGATCCGCCTCGTCCACATTTGCTTCCTTCTGAACGTCAAGCACCGCTCCGTTTCCGGACATTGTCATAACGTCCAAGGTTTCCTGGGCATGCTCCAGCACCTTTGGAGCGTTGTCAATGATCGTCATATCATGATTTTCCATAACGAGCTGCTTTGCAAGAGCATATCCGACCTTGCCGCAGCCGATAATTACAATTTTCATAGAATTCTCCATTCTGACCTTTTTAATGATAGTCATCATTCCTACACCATTATATCACATATTTGCAAAAATTACAATATTATTTGCGCATTTTCCCCGGCACGGCTGCATACATGGGCTGCCCCACCGGAAGATATTGCTATTAATATGAAAATTTCTTACAAAAACCTTTTTTATCTGCACAAGACACATATTTTTGATATAATTTTACATTTTATTAATATGTGCGGGTAAATGATTTGATATAATGTTGTTATAGGAAGTTTTTTAACTGTCATAAAATTCATTTGCATAAAGGAATATCATATGAAGCCATTAAAATTTTTCATCATTCCCTGCCTGCTTATCTGCCTTTTGTTAGCAGGCTGTGCCAAAAACGGCGACGACACGGATTCGCTGTTTGACGACAATATAATATACGCCCCTCCCGGCTTGGATGATGACCGCACAAGCCATGTACATGCGCCGATCACATCCGCCCCCGATACCGATGACACTACGGAAGCATCTGACGAGGACACAACAGCTGCAGATCGCCCCTCCGACACCGATGCGGATACGGATACCGAGCCTGTCCCCGATACAGAGCCTACTCCCGACACCGAACCGACTCCCGATACCGATGAGCCCACAGAGGAAACTACCGGCGCGGAAGATGCTCCTCCAACACCGGTGGATCCCGGTGCTGTGTCCGGAGTTATAGATATGCGTGAAACTCTTGCCGTGGGCTTCCCCGTCAGCGGACGTTTTGTTTCCGAAGAGAATCCCAGACTCACCCTTGCCGTCAATTATGAATGTAGCATGGATGTAGACGGTAAAGTTACCATTAACCTTGATGTGGGACTTCTTGCTCACAGTATCCACTGCGGTGGTAGGCCCAAGGAAATGGGTAACCTGACAATAGACGGCGTTACATATAATTTCTCCACAGAAGCAATATCAAACGATTCGGGAAGCCAGGTCTATATCCCCTTTACAGCCCGTACCTATACCGTTGATGCCTATAAGTCCTCAAGCACTGTTGAGGCAAGCTGGATGTTCAACGGAACCTACGGCGGTGATCGTATAGATGCACTTACTGCCGGTGCACTCTTCATTTGGTAAGAGCAGCTTCATCTATCGGCATATCCGAATAAACGCCGATTCACTTTATGAATATAACAAGCCCGGACCGCGAGGTCCGGGTATGTTTTCACCGATGTCCATTGACAATAAACGAATAGTATGCTATAATTAGTGCGATACATGATATAAAGAAAGCAGGCAGACAAGCAATGAACGATACATTTAAAAAGCTCCCCGACACGGTAATGCTTGACGAAAGTATACCGGCTCTTGTCATTATCGACCAGACTCTGCTACCCACGGAACTAAAGCTCATAAGCCTCACCGAGCTTCCCGAAATATGGGATGCAATAAAAAAGCTGAAGGTCCGCGGCGCACCGGCAATAGGCGTTGCCGCAGGAATAGCACTTTACCTTGCCGCTGATGCCATATATAAAAAAGGCATCGCGGACGGTGCGGAGTTTCTCCGCAGACTTGAGAAAGACAAGGAATATCTCGCTTCTTCCCGACCTACGGCAGTTAACCTTTTCTGGGCACTTGAAAGAATGTACAGTGCGGCAAAAAATTTCATGGCGAACGGCGGTACTGTAGAAAAGTGCACTGCGCATCTCTGCAAGGAATGCAAGGCAATACGTGACGAGGACATCGCCTCATCGAAAGCCATCGGTGAGTGGGGACTTCCCCTTATAAAGGACGGATGGGGTATACTCACCCACTGCAATGCCGGTCAGCTTGCCACAGTGCGCTACGGCACAGCGCTTGCGCCCATTCATGTGGGACGGGAAAAGGGCATGAACTTTAAGGTTTACTGCGATGAAACAAGACCTCTTCTTCAAGGCGCACGCCTATCCGCATATGAGCTTATATGCGATGGGGTTGATACTACCGTAATCTGCGATAATATGGCATCCCAGGTGATGAAGGATGGCAAGGTGCAGGCGGTAATCGTCGGTGCGGACCGTATCGCCGCCAACGGGGATGCGGCAAATAAAATCGGCACATCCGGCGTAGCAATTCTCGCAAAATATTACGGTATTCCCTTCTACGTCGCCGCGCCCACGTCCACTATTGATATAACTCTGGATTCCGGCAAGCTCATACCCATTGAGCAGCGGAAAAGTGATGAGGTCACAGATATGTGGTATGAAACTCCCATGGCACCCGAGGGCGTCAAAGTCTTCAATCCGGCATTTGATGTAACGCCAAATGAACTCATTACAGCCATAATCACCGAGCGAGGCGTAATCACACCGAACTACAACGAAAATATTGCAAAGATAATGGAGAAATAAAATGACCGATATAGAAAAGAAACTGATAGCCGACATGATAGATGTAGGCAAAAAAATGTATCTTCGGGGATTTGTTGCGGCAAATGACGGCAACTTAAGTGTCCGCTGTCCCGACGGAGAAACAGCAATCGTTACACCCAGCGGCGTATCCAAGGGCAGTATGACGGAGGATATGTTCGTAAAGCTGCGGATATGCGACGGCGAAATTCTTGAGGGAACGCACAAGCCATCCATA
>JAZRPJ010000145.1:0-8350 GCA_045649205.1 Candidatus Flemingiibacterium sp. | reverse complement strand
GCCAACAGATCAATGGCGCAAGCAGTTTCACTTGGAATCGTCATCGGCCTTGTTGTGATAACGGCGGCGGTGATTTTTGCGAAGCCTATTCTCATATTCAGCGGCGCCAAGGACGATACTATCGCCGATGCAATAATCTATTTCCGCATAACAATGATAGGTATGTTCTTCACCACCGTCAGCCTCATTATAAACGCCGCACAGCGCGGTTCGGGCAATACCCGTATCTCCATGATCACAAGCATGACGGCTAATGTGGTAAACTGTATCTTCAATGCGCTTCTTATCAATGGACTTTTCTTCTTTCCTCGGCTTGGTGTTGCCGGTGCGGCAATCGCCACAATGCTCGGAAATATGGTCTCCTGCGGAATGTCCATCTACTCCGTTCTGAAGCCGGGGCGGTTTCTTAAGTTAAGATTCAGATCTCTGTTCAGATTTTCAAAGGACGTGCTTTCCCCCATTCTGTCTATTTCAAGCTCTGCGGCGGTTGAGCAGGTCTTCATGCGCTTCGGATTTTTCATTACCGCTAAGCTTGTAGCGGAGCTCAGCACCCTTGATTTCGCGACCCATACCATCTGCATGAATATCGTAAATCTTTCCTTCTGCTTCGGCGAAGGGCTAAGTGTTGCGGCGTCTGCCATGGTGGGTCAGAATCTCGGCAAAAAGCGCCCGGATTTTTCAATAATTTACGGCAAGACCGCGCAGCGGATCGGCTTTATGGTCGCCATTCCCCTGATGTCACTTTTCTTCTTCGGCGGTGAATTTCTTATTAATATGTTCATGACTGATGAAGCGGAGGCGGAGCTGATTTTGAAGTTGGGTGTCCGTATTCTGATGATACTTGCTATCATCACCCCCGCCCAGATTTCCCAGGTTATTTTAAGCGGATGCCTTCGCGGTTCAGGCGATACAAAATATACCGCAATGGTAAGTCTTATCTGCATCGCCCTCGTGCGTCCGGTGTTTACTTACTTTTTCTGCTACGTTGTGGATTTTGCGGTCATCGGCGCATGGATTGCAATGGCAATTGACCAATTCTTACGCCTTATTTTGATGTTTACCCGTTTCTCCAGCGGAAAATGGACGAAGATAAAGCTTTAATAATTCCGGAGAAATAGCACATGACTGAAAATTACCATACCCATACCGCCCGCTGCCGTCACGCATGGGGGACGGAGCGTGAATATATCGAAGCCGCCATAGAGCGAGGTATTAAAGTCCTCGGATTTTCCGACCATTCCCCACAGTTTTTCCCGGGCGATTTCTATTCTAACTACAGAATGTATCCCGAACAAACAGATGATTATATCCGCACACTGTCCTCCCTCCGCGAGGAATACCACCGAGATATCGACATAAAAATCGGTCTTGAAGCAGAATATTACCCGGAGATTTTCGATAAGCTGATCCGCTTTCTTGCCCCATACGAGCTTGACTATTTAATCCTCGGTCAGCACTACATAGACAACGAATACGACACCGACATTTACTGTCTTATCCCCTCAAGGGATGAAGCCGCATTTGAACGGTATGTAGATCAGTGCATCGAAGCCATGGCTACCGGAAAATTCACCTATATTGCCCACCCCGATCTATTCGCGTTCACGGGTGATGACGAAATATATAACCGTCATTACAAAAGGCTCTGTGAGGGAGCGAAAAAGCTTGGTGTGCCGCTGGAAATCAACTTCCTCGGGATTGCTGCAAACAGGACCTATCCCTCGGAGAAATTCTTCAAAATCGCCGCCGAGGTCGGCAATGATATAATTTTCGGAGCAGATGCCCACAATCCCGATCAGGTATGCAAGCCGGAGATCGTCGAAATTGCAAGAAAATTTGCAGGCTCACTCGGTATTACCCCCATCGAAAGCTTGGAATTAAAAAAAATATAACCTCAAACATCACACGCCTTCTGTCATTTGTGGGAGGGCGTGTGATTTTTTATATTAATTTACAGATAAATACCTATATAATAATTGACATTTTGCCAATAATATGTTAGAATAATATAATACCAATAAATCGGAGAGGGGGGATTTTCGTGTGCGCAAAGCCGGAGAATTTAAATGATATAGACAGCTTTTGGGATTTAAACGAGCTTCTTCCGAAAAGGCGTCCCGTAACGCCCTCATACCGAAATATCAATACTGATACAGTGGAAATCAGTGTTGACACACCTGAAAAGGCGACTTCCGGTGCACCTATTCCGAAGGCAGATACAGCGCGAAGATTAAACGAACTCCCACTTCGACAGAGAGCGGAAGAATACCGCTCAAAGCCTCTCGACCCATATTTGATCTACAAGCCCGAAAGCAGGCTTATAAAGCACGTTGAAGTTTCTGCCTGGAACAATAGATTTAATTTTTACGAAAATTTTCTCACCGATGCGAAGCGTCTTTGGAATCGCACCGCCGAAAAATGCGAGCATACGCCATTTTTCTCATACATCCCCCAATACAGTCAGTTAAAATATGCCCAGATGAAGTGGTATCTCTGGTGGCGCGAGAATGTACGCGGCGGCGTATATCTGAAGTCCGATTTTTGCTATATTCTTCTCTACATTTATGAAATTTTAAACTGCACGGACTTGATTTCTCCCGAAATCGGGGTTATAAAGCTGTGCGACATATGGCTTAATTACCGAGGTAACCACCGCCGGCTCGACAGATATATGGCCGAATGGCTCTGCGATTACTGCCTTATAAACAAGCTGCCCTGCCCCACGGCAAGGTTGAAGCCAATACTTGCCGAAATCGGAGAAATCGCCTCGCTAAAAGAATTTTACATGGACTTTTCCGATGCCGACAACCTCTCGAACAGTATCCTCGGCTATTCGGCACATGACTTCAAAAAAAGTCGCTATGTTACCGATGAAAATAGAGAAATTTTTGAAAGGCACATGGGCGGCGCTGTCAAAGCCGCCGCAGAGCTGATTCTTTCAAAGCCGGAGGACTGTGAGCTTATCGGTACCGACTATAGGGTCACCCGGGTATCCTATGAATCCGCCCTTTGCTCCTACAGTGCAAAGAGGTCCGTTGCCGTTGAATATACATCTTATACCCGTTCCCCCAAGTTCAGATTTATCGCCACGGATATCGTCAAATACTGCGAAAACAGAATCCGTGCCGCTCTCGGAGTCAGACCGCGCCTTAAGGCAGAGGGGTTAAGCGATGCTCTTAAATCCCATATTGACAGATATTTCAGTGCCAATCTGCCCGTACCTAAAAAGCAGTCACAGCCTGCTGAAAACACCCGGGTACCGGAATATGAAAAGCTGTACGAGCCGACAGTGACTGAATTTTCCCTCTCCCACGCCCTTGAAATAGAGAAAAACTCATGGGACACCACCGAGCGTCTCACTTCAGCTTTTGAAGATGAAGCACCAATCGAAGAAATCTCCAAGCCGGCAGAAAAAACCGCACCGGAAGTGACCGATATTCCACCTGCCGCAGATGAATTTCATTCACTTATACTGACCCTTGACAAGGAGTATATTGAAGTGCTGCGAGCCGTATATTCGGGTGACCGAAAGGGCTTTACTGCCGCAGTAAACCGTATCGGCGCACTTCCAGACGGTGTGATCGACAAAATAAACGAAACCGCCTTTGATCTTATAGGTGACATAATAATCGAGCCTTATGAGGATACCTACAGAATTATCCCGGATTATGAAGGAGAACTTACGAAATGGCTGAATTAAATAAAAAAATTCCAAAACGAATCCTCTCGGGACTTTTGTCCTCAATATCAGCTGGAGTAGTGCCCCGTATGGGCGCACCATACATTGCCATCGGCAGAAACGAGGAGATCGAAGCACTGCTTTCCGACCTTGAAGCAGTCAGCGAGGGCGGTGCTTCCATGCGCTTTATTATCGGCAAATACGGAAGCGGAAAGAGCTTCCTTATCCAGCTTGTACGGGGGTTTGCACTGGAACGAGGCTTTGTCTGCGCGGACGGAGATCTCTCCCCGGAAAGGCGTATCTGCGGTGCAAAGGGCACCGGCGTTGCCACCTACCGCGAGCTTATAAAGAATCTATCATCCAAGTCCGCCCCCGACGGAGGCGCACTGCCGCAAATCATCGTTAAGTGGCTCTCTGATCTCCAATCGGAAATTGCCGCAGCAGGAGATGTGGTCGGCTCTGACAGCTTTACATCAAAGCTTAACAAGCGCATTTATTCGACCACAAGAGAGCTTGAAGCCGGGGTTGGAGGTTTCGATTTTGCCATGGTACTGACCGAGTACTACAAGGCATATATTTCAGAAAATGAAGAACAAAAATCTGCCTGCCTACGCTGGCTTCGGGGCGAATATTCCTCGAAAACCGAGGCGCGGCATGCCATGGGCATCCATGTCGGCGGCATAATCGATGATGACAGCTGGTACGAATACATCAAGCTTTTCGCTCTGTTCTTCAGGAAAATCGGCTACCGCGGCTTTGTTGTATTTATCGACGAATGCGTAAATCTTTATAAAATTTCAAACCGTATCTCCCGTGAAAACAATTACGAGAAAATGCTCTCCATGTTCAATGACACCCTTCAGGGAAAAGCCGAGGGACTTGCCATAGTTTTCGGAGGCACGCCACAGTTTCTTGAAGACACAAGACGGGGACTTTTCAGCTACGAGGCACTGAAGAGCCGTCTTTCCGACAGCCGTTTTCAGCGAGCTGACTATAAAAATATGCTCGGACCGGTGATCCGTCTGCGCCGCCTTTCCGATGACGAGCTTTACGCCCTCATCGCAAGAATTACCATGCTACATGGACAGAATTATTCCTGGGAGCCAAGAATTACAAAAGAGGAAATGGCAGAATTTCTGAAGCTCTGCCTTGAGCGCGCAGGGGCGGATACCATGATCACTCCCCGTGAAATTATCAGAGATTATATCAATATTTTAAACATTCTGCTTCAGAATGACACCGCCGATTTTTCCTCGGTAGTGGGAGTAAATCTCACCCTCGCTCACACGGAAAGCAGCGACACTGCGGAGGATTCTGCCACAGACCCCTCGCCAAAGCACGATTTCACGGCCGCTGATATCGAATTATAGGATAAGGAGGTAAATATGACCGATAACGAAATTTTCTATAAATTTTCGCCCTTTATTCAGGATTTTATATACGAAAAAGGCTGGCAGGAGCTTCGCCCGGTACAGCTTGCGGCGGCAAGGGTCATATTTGAAACAAAAAGCAATCTGCTTATTACCTCATCCACCGCATCCGGCAAGACTGAAGCCGCATTTTTCCCCATTATTTCGGAGATGTGCGAGACCATGCCGGAAAGCGTCGGCGTTCTTTATATCGCACCGTTAAAAAGCCTTATAAACGACCAGTTCTCCCGCCTTGATGAGCTTTTAGACTTGACGGGAATCCCCGTTTTTCACTGGCACGGTGATGTATCGCAGTCCCATAAAACCAAGTTTTTAAACGAGCCGAGAGGTGTTTTGCAAATCACCCCGGAATCCCTTGAAAGTATGCTCATGAACCGCTCCAATGATCTGGTGCGAATTTTTGGCGATCTCCGATACGTGATAATTGACGAGATCCACACCCTCACCGGAACTGACAGAGGCAATCAGATTATCTGCCAGCTTGTAAGACTTGCTCGTCTTATCGGTCACACCCCACGCAGAATCGGACTTTCCGCCACGGTAGGCGATACGGAAGCGGCGGCAGATTGGCTCGGAGGCGGCACGGATGTGGAAACTGTCGTTCCAAAAATCGCCGAAGGAAAAACAAAATGGCGGCTGGGACTTGAGCATTTCTACATTCAGGCTGAAAGCTTTGACGGAAGTGCCGACTTCCCCGAACAAAAAAAAGAGGACGCACCCCTTACCTCAACGGGAAAGGTAACTCTCGACCCCGGTTATGAATATATTTACGACTGTGTGAGGGACAAAAAAACCATAGTATTTTCGAACTCCAGAGAGGAAACGGAATATGTCACTGCAACCCTGCGGCAAATCGCCGATTCAAGGCACGAGCCGGACAATTTCCTCATCCATCACGGCAATCTCTCCGCCGCACTGCGCGAGGAAGCGGAGCTTAAAATAAAAGATGATGACCTTAAGGTCACCACCTGCGCTACTGTTACAATGGAGCTTGGCATCGACATCGGTAAGCTTGAAAGAGTAATACAGAACGATGCGCCCACCTCCGTTTCAAGCTTTCTCCAAAGGCTTGGGCGCTCGGGTCGCCGTGATAATCCCCCGGAAATGATGATGGTTTTCAGAGAGGAAAATCCCCTTCCCAATGCTCCATTGCCAGAGCTTATTCCCTGGTCATTCCTTCGTGCGATCGCTATAATTCAGCTTTATATCGAGGAAAAATTCATTGAGCCGCCGGTAGTCAAAAAGCTCCCCTTCAGTCTTGCTTTTCAGCAGACTCTCAGCATCCTCGCCTCCTCCGGCGATCTTACGCCGAAAAGGCTTGGTGAAACCATCCTTTCCCTGCCGCCTTTCAAGCATATGGATAAGGAAGATTACCGCACTCTGCTTCTCGGTATGCTTGAGAACGATTTTCTCGAATTTACCGAAGACAAGACCCTCCTTGTAGGGCTTAGGGGGGAACGGCTGACAAGCAGCTTTAAATTCTACGCCGTTTTTAAGGACAGCGAAGATTACACCGTCCGCTGTGAATCGGACGAAATCGGCACAATTACCACACCGCCACCCGTGGGTGACAGATTTGCCCTTGCAGGCAGAGTCTGGGAGGTGGAGGAGCTTGACATCGCCCGTCGGCTGATCTACGTAAAAGCGGTCAAGGGCAAGATGGAAATCTCCTGGCCCGGCGACTACGGCGAAATTCACACAAAAATACTCGAGAGAATGAAAAAAGTTCTCTCCGAGGACATAGTCTACCCTTACCTTAAGCCCAATGCCGCTCATCGTCTTGATGTGGTGCGGAAGTTGGCTCGAAACACAGGACTCTGCGCCCACTCGCTCATACACCTGGGCGGCTACAGCTGGTGCCTTTTCCCCTGGCTTGGTACACGCTCCTTCAGAACCCTGCGAAAATTTATCGCTGCAAATTCGGCGAGATTCAGAATTTCAAACATCGAATTCGAAGGCTGTAATTACATTAAATTCAAAATGGAAGGCGGCGACGGATACGAATTCATCCGTTCCCTCAACGAAATCATGGAGCGTGACGGAATTGACAGGACAAAGCTTGTAAGTTCTACCGAAATGCCGGTGTTTGAAAAATACGACGACTTTATCCCTGCAGAGCTGCTCCGCAAGCAATATGCCGAGGACAAGCTCCGTACCGACGAGATCTTCGCGCGGCTCCCCGAAATTTTAGCGGAATATCAGGACTGATTTTTTCGCATATTCATGTCAAAAATCCCGGCGCCCACGATTACGATGAGGATGGTCATAAGTATGTGCTCCACCTGCTCGGAGAAGAGTCCGTAGTATCTTGCCGCATCGTATGTACTCATTGACGCCCTCTCGAATACGGTGTAAATAAGCGCAAAAACCGCCGGAAGAAATCCCCATTCCATTATTCTTTTTGAAACCTTGTGCATTGATTTTTTCACCTTGATCCCTCGCTTTCTTCTATCTGTAATAATTATACCATAAACGGGCGAAAATTGCATCAATCGGATTATGGAAGCAACCCCTACATTTCACATTCATGGAAGGAATTTATTTTGGAAAACGAAAGAATAGGCATATCCAGCGCCTGCTTTTACCCAATGGATACCGAGGAATCCTTTAAACGGTGTGTTTCTCTCGGATTTAAAAATATAGAATTATTTACCTGCAGCTTTTCCGAGCTTGAAGAACCCTTTCTTACCCGGATAAAGAAAATCGCTGATGAGTACGGCGTGAAGATCCCTGCGGTTCACCCCTTTACATCGGGATTTGAATATCTGCTATTTTTCTCGTCCTACAAAAAACGCGCCATCGAATCCGCCGAGGCTTACAGAAAATATTTCCACGCGGCAAATATGCTCGGTGCAGATTTCGTCGTATTCCACGGCGACAAGCTCACCGCTCCCTTTTTGGGAATCGACAATTACTGCGAGTCATACTCACTCCTCAGCGAAGTTGCCCAATCTCACGGTATCACCTTAGCCCACGAGTGCGTATCCACTGCAAGAGGCGGAAATCCGGAATTTATGCGTGAGCTTCGCAGTGCTATGGGTGAGGGCGGCATAAAGTTTGTTTTCGACCTGAAGCAGGTGGTGCGAGGCGGCTACGATCCCGACGATATGCTTGACGCTATGGGAAAGGACATCATTCATGTTCACATCAACGATTTCGCCGACGGCAAATGCCACCTCCCCTATGCCGGAGAGCTTGACCTTGACAAAATAATCGGCAGAATCGAAGCGGCGGGCTACGG
>JAZRPJ010000144.1:0-8212 GCA_045649205.1 Candidatus Flemingiibacterium sp. | reverse complement strand
GCTCGATGAGCCTCTACCGTCATATGCTGTTCTCGGCGTTGAGAGATGGCTGCAGGGGGGGGGACCAAACTGCGTAAAGGCTCCCCCTCCTCGGACTCCGCCCCCTCTTTCGCCACCGTCCGCCAAGGGGCAGCACCTATGTTCGGGTATAGCGCCCTATCAGCGTTTCCGCTAAGGCATCAAAGGACGGTACGTTTGGCAGTGGAATCACTCGCTTGTGTGGTCAGACGGTGGATGTTATCACATGAAGTCGGGGTTAACTCAGCCGCCAAACCCAAGGGGCAGATTTTAGTTTGCGTTAAGAAGTTAGCTGTTCTGGGGATTGAGGCACGGGTGGCGAAGCCGCCTCGTGCTGCGGGAGCTACAAAGCCTCCCGGCGGCGCTACGCGCCGCGCGGGTCCGAAGTGGGAAGGGACCCACGGAGGAGGCGCGAAGTTTGCTGCCTCACAGCCTCTGTTCGCGATGTCGGTATGCCTTTACCCTATAAAGTTCTTTGAAGAGGGTGTGGGGGAAACTTTCTTTCAAGAAAGTTTCCCCCACAAGAGCATTCCCCTCACGTTAAAAACACAAATCTTATTCCTCCACAGGCTTATAGAACAAATCTATCACCTGGAGCTGGAGAGCGGACTCATCCACATGAAATTCCATGAATTTCTCGCCGACTTTTGACTCGCCTTTTACCGAGAGCATTTCGCCGTCGAAGTAATTTGTGATATCATCGTAAATTTGGCTGACTTGGTTGACGGTGCAGTCGGACACCATATACTTGGAAATAGATTTAACTATATCTGCGAACAGCGCATCGTCGTCCTTATCAAGGGACGCGAGCTTATCATTGAAAGCCAGCAGATACTGCTTCTGACGTTCCATTCGGGAAATATTCGTCTGATCGCCGACGCCGTATCTTCCGCGGACATATGTGAGTGCCATATCGCCCATCAGGTGGACAGTGGCTCCCTTGGTATAGTCCGGTGAAACATCGGTAAAGTCATCAAGCAGCTCCACCGTAACGCCGCCAACGATATCGTTGATCTCACTGACCGAATCCATAGTAAAGGAAATGTAGTGGTCGATCTTGATTCCGTAAAGGAGCTTTTCCACTGCATCAACAACATTTCGGCAGCTGTCGTCCTGACCGCTTCCGTAGGTATGGGAGAGGGCAAGCTGTCCGGTAAAGGTCCCGGTCTTTTCGCCGCGCGCACCAAGCATCTGAATTTCAGTCATGGTATCACGGTTCAAGTGAAGCGCTTTGCAGGTTTCATTTTCATCGTCTATGACTAACAGCATGAGAAA
The DNA here is from genome assembly GCA_045649205.1 of Candidatus Flemingiibacterium sp. Taxonomy (GTDB): domain Bacteria; phylum Bacillota; class Clostridia; order Oscillospirales; family CAG-272; genus Flemingiibacterium. Next base: position 6,919 of record JAZRPJ010000144.1, on the reverse strand, counting down.
ATCTGCCTGCTTATCGTTACTGTAGCCGGAATCTTCGTTTCCGTCTGCAAATTTGTCAAGGCCGATGATAAGCACGGTTTCAAGGTGCTTTTTGGGGGCATACCATTTTTCGTTTACGAAAACCTGATCCGCATCCTCGTAGCCATCGCCTGTATCCACAGATCCGCTGTTGTAATTTTTCTCCCAGTAGTTGATGCCGCACATAAAAGCGATGCCCAGCAGTACAAATGCAGCAATGACTATTGCCGCCTTACACATTCTTCTGCTCAGTTTAAGTTTCATAACTCGGCATCCCTCTTTTCTTTAATTTTGCTTATTTGGTTTCCTGCTTTTTCTTGGCAACAGCTATAGCTGCAGCGGTGCAAACAAGTGCTGCGGCAGCACATACGAATGCCGGTACAAAGGAATGATCCTCTGCCGCACCGGTCTGGGGAGAATCAGGTCCCTCGGGAACTACCAGCTCGCCGCTGTCATCAAGGAAGAGAATGGGGCTGAGGCTGTGAAGCATAACGTCAACGGTGTGGTTGTCATAATCGCGAGTAATGCGGTCATTACGGATGGTTTCCCAATATTCGCCGCCTACATTGTGAAGGATACCAACAAGATATCTTGAATCATAGTCAAGCTTAAAGCGAACCTTAATGTATACATCCTCCGCCTTAAGACGCTCGCCGTTTTCGCCTATCAGGGTAACATCAAACAGGTCACCTACAACTACGGTGTCTGCGGAAAGCTCGGGAGCAAATTCCTTTATAATGCCGTCAAGCTTATCGCAAAGCTCGGTAAGAGAGTCAACGTCCTGGATCTCTGAAAAAGCTTTTTCGAGGGCTTCCTTGATATGGGGGTAAGGAGCGTCGTGTCTGTTCTCATAATGAGTGATAATAAGCTCGGGACCGGTAATTCCGGAAATGAAATTTCCGTTTTCGTCAACAAGAATTGCCATATGATCTTCATATACCGGCACGATCTGCGGTGAAAGGCCAGCAACGGGGCTGGAATCAAAAGACGCTGACATGGGAAGCGCCATAACTGCCATCATAACGATAGCAACAACTAATGCGATTTTTTTCTTTAACATAATTATTTCCTCCTAAAAATGTTTCTAAATTTATTTTTCCACTATTTCGATAAGCTTTGCGCATACCAAAAATCTAAATTGGTCACTTGTATCGCTGGTGGACGTGCAGGTGGATAAAATTATCACCTTTTCTCCGTAATTTACCGGAACATCGGCATCAGCCGCTGACCCAAGCTCACGCACACCCTTGATAGTCCTGAAGAACAGACGGTATGTCCGCTCGTTTGTAAAATCGTGACTGTACAAAATGTGTCGGTTGTCAAACCGTACCCCGGCAAACACCTTGTAGTGAAGCTCTCGCCCCGGAAGATATATAACGATCTCCGAATGCTCTCTGATCCCCTCCAGGCTGGAATACTCCTGACGGAGCGTTCCGAACATTACGCCGCTTCGCATATTGTGTCCGTAAATGACCGTTACCGGGTCATTAAAATCTCTGCCGTTGTATGTACTCTCTGTGTACAGACAGCCGTTTATGTCGTATCCGCCCCGGTCATTGCGTCGGTGATAATAGGTGTCGTCACCAACTCGCTGGAGCACCGGATAACTGATTCGTGTCCCGGGAATATCTATCCACGCATAAATATCGGGGTTCTTCTTCTGAAGTGCCGCAAAATCTATTGAAAGACTCTGTGGCTCTTTTGGTGGCGGCGGTGTTGTAACCACCGGCTTTGGCTGTGTTTCCACCTTCGGTTCGGTTACCGGAGGGGAAGTTTCCGGGGGCGTTGTTTCCGGAGGAACCGTTTCCGGAGGTTCTGTCACCGGCGGGGCTGTGGTATCCGCCTCTGTTTGTGCGGTGGTGTCATCCACTGTATTATCTGTTGTGTCTGCCTCGGTATCAGGCTCGGTGTCCGATGTGCTGTCCCCCGACTCGTAAGTCCTGTCGGTCGATTCATCTCCGGACGGACCGTCATCACGGAAAAATCCGCAGGATACCGCGCAAATCACGATCAAGGCACTCAAAAATATACATATTGAGGCTGCAAGGAATTTATTCATTGAGTAAACGCTTCTCCCTTGTTAAATATCGCAGGAAAAATTCTTTCCCCATCTTTTCTGTTATATAATCCGCCGCAGGCTTCATGTTCGGCTTACGCACTGTCATATTGTGGCAATCCGAACCGATAAGATGCAGTCTGTCCCGCGCCATAAGCGATGCCGCCTTTTTCCGCGAGAAAAACGGAATGAAATAATCGGCGCTGACCTGCATAAGCACACCGTTTTCGAGAAGTCCGTCCCAGGTCGCCCGGGGATTAGCGGCAAGATACCGCTCCACATGAGCAAGCAGAACTGTCGCCTTTCCGCTGTGGTGGAGGGTGAGCAGCGAATCGATCATCCTTGATGTCCACCTGCCGTTCGGCATTTCCACAAGCAGAAGATCCGTGCCCTGAATCCGGAAATCAGGGATCCTCTCCATATGGCAGATCCCTTCGAAATACCTGACCTCGGCTCCCAGACGGATCATGGGCATATCGGAGGTCAAATGGGGTCGAAGCGCTTCAAAGGAAGCCCTCCTTGTCTCAAAAAATCCTCTCGGTGACATTCTGTCCGGATAGAAATGAGGTGTTGCCGCCGCGCCTGTTATACCTTGCTTTTGCATCTCACGCAGCATCCGAAGGCTTTCTTCAATGCTTCGGCTGCCGTCATCAAGTCTTGGAAGGATGTGCGTATGAAAATCAAACATTGTTACTTTTTAGTAGGGAAGTCAATGTCTTCCGGGAAGTTCCCCGAAGAATGTCCTCCAGCCGACTCTTTGTAATAATACTTCGAATATTTGTAGCCGTACTTGTATTTGGAATAATACTTCTTGTACCTTCCGCCGTTCGGTTCGGAATAGTTCATGACAAATCCGAGAAGCTTCACCTGCATAAACTCAAGCTGACGCATTGCGTAGCCGAGAGCCTGCTGATCGCAGTAATTCTGGCGTACTACCATGATCATTCCCGAAAGAAGACCCGATACCGCTAAGGCATCACTTACCGCATTTACCGGAGGAAGGTCAAGGATTATAAAATCATACCTCTTTGAAAGATCCTCAACGGTCTGCTTCATTTTATCCGAGGACAGCAGCTCCGAGGGATTCGGAGGGATCTCACCTGCAGGAATAACATCAAGATTTGCAATAATTCCTGCCGGCTTTATTACCTCTTCAGCCCTGTTAAGACCGGCGAGTACCGCCGAAAGTCCGGGAACTGCACTTATTTCAAGAGTTTTTGCCGCAACCGGAATACGCATATCGCCTTCGATAAGCAGTACCTTCTTGCCTGATTCTGCCAGAGTGTAGGAAAGGTTCATGGCGGTGGTAGACTTGCCCTCGCCTCTTAGTGCACTTGTAACACCGATCACCTTACATTCACCGCTGTCTGCCATGCTGAACATCAGATTGGTACGAAGGAGCTTATATGCTTCCGATGCCGCAAAGCTGAGATTTCTGCCGAGCATGGTGCGGCGTCCGGGAATCGAACTGCCTGCCTTGCCGGAAACACTTTTTTCGTAGTTGCCTATATATGCTTTTTCTTTTCTACCTGCCATATTTATTTACCCGCCTTCTTGCCTGCAGTTGCTTTGTCCGCATTTTGTTTTGCGGCGTTTTCATATCCGTTTTGATAGCTTCTGTTCTTATAATTGTAGTAATAATACTGGTTCGACTTCTTTCTGTCTGAAAGGTCCGGAATGACCGCCAGCACCGGCAGATCATAGCTTTCAAGCAGATAATCCTCGGAATGGATCTGGGTATCCGTGATTTCAAGAATGATAACTATCGCGCAGGCAACCGCCAAACCTACCAACATACCGATCGCCGTATATGTTGTGATATCCGGTGAGGATTTGGATGTAGGGATAACCGCATAATCGACGATCCTTACCGAGCTTCCGTCAACCACGTCAGCGATCTTGCTTGGCAGTATATCGGCAATAGTGTTTGCGATCTGCTCAGCCTCCTTTGGATCATGGCTTGTTACGCTGACACGGAAGATCTCGGTTCCGTTTACCGATGATGCACTGATCATGGACTTGAGCTGGTTATAGGAATAATCAAGATCTGCTTCCTCGATAACATCGTTAAGGGTGGCTCTTGCTTTGAGGATGACAAGATATGTGGAAACAAGGTCCTGTGCCGCAGAGATCTGTGAAGCACTTATTGAAAATGAGGTGCTTCCCACATTGAATGAGCTGTTATTTACATAAAAGAGGGCTTCAGAGCTGTAAAGCGGCTTAATACCAAAGGTGGCGTAGGAGAAAAACACTGCCGCTCCGATTGCCGCCGCAAGTATCACTGCCCATGCACGGTTCCAGAGAGCGCGCAGGATCTGCATCAAGTCTATTTCAAAAAATTCATTCTTTTCCATTGAATATCTTATCTCCTCGGTTTTTACAATAATGTTTAACTGCCAGATACAAACAAAGTCCGATCGCCGTGCCGAACAGTACCCCTGAAAAATCAAGCCATACATCGGTCACCTGGGAGCCGCGGTTTGTATATATTTGTACCGTTTCATCCGATAGTGCCGTAATAAGACCGAATAACGCGGTAAATACAGAGGAATATCCTCTGATATTTTTCTTTAGGGTCAGAAGAAAAATTTCCTGCACCAGAAATCCAAGCAGTGTGAACTCTGCCACATGAGCGATCTTCCTTAATGTGTTGTGTGCCAGGAAATCAAGGCCCAGCGTTTCTGTAAGAAATGCAAGCAAGCTTTCGCTTTTAGCACTTGACTCCACCATGCTTTCAGAAGAATTTCCGAAAATTAAAGCAAGTGTAAGAAGTGTGCAGATGATCAGAACTGCGACGGCTGCCTTTTTAAGTTTATCCACGGCTGATTGCCCCCGCTGCCGCTTCGCTCAGCTTCATTTCCTCGGCTTCTGCCGCATTTTTATTTAACTCGTCACCGTCAATATAGGTGGGAACAGTGTCCTTTAGAGCTTTTACCGCTGCGGCTTTGTCGTTTAACAGCATCGCCGCTTTTAATACCTCAAGCTTTTCTTCCATATCATCACGGCTGTAGGGCTTGTCCCTCTCAACAAAAATCAGATCATTCGCCGTTTTGTCAAGCTCCTCACTCTTGATGAGCAGCTCCTCGTAAAGCTTTTCGCCATTACGAAGTCCGATCTCCACGATGTCAATATCCCTGTACGGCTCGAATCCCATAAGCTTTATCATCTTTTCCGCAAGAGAGAGTATCTTGACCGGCTTGCCCATATCAAGAACAAAGAGCTCGCCGCCGTTTGCAAGAAGTCCCGCTTCCATAACAAGCGCAACCGCTTCGGGGATCGTCATAAAATAACGAATGATACGCTTGTCTGTGATCGTCACCGGTCCCCCCGACAGGATCTGCTGCTTGAACAGCGGAACGACCGAACCGTTGGAGCCGAGCACGTTGCCAAAGCGGACAGCCGAAAACTCCGTCTTGCTGTTTTTCCTAGATTGAACGATCATTTCACAGACACGCTTGCTGGCACCCATAACATTGGTTGGGTTGACCGCCTTGTCGGTGGAGATCAGAATAAACTTCCGGGCACCGTACTTCTCGGCAATATTTGCTGTATTATATGTACCGAAGACATTGTTTTTGATGGCTTCCATGGGGCTATGCTCCATGAGGGGTACATGCTTGTGGGCGGCCGCATGGAATACTATCTCGGGGCGGTAGACGTCAAAAATTTTGTCCATACGCTCCGCATCGCGAACAGAGGCTATCTGCACCGTAAGATTTAATTTTTCTCCGTATTTGAGAATAAGCTCCTGCTGTATTGCGTAGGCGTTGTTTTCGTATATGTCTACGATGATCAGCCGCTTCGGCAAGTAGGAAGCGATCTGTCTGCAAAGCTCACTGCCGATAGATCCGCCGCCGCCCGTTACAAGAATGACCTTGTCCCGGTAGTATTCAGCCAGATCATCGGATTTCAGCCGGATGGCATCACGGAACAACAGCTCCTCAATTTCAAATTCACGGATCACGCGGCGGTTTCCGTCGCCGGAATAGTCGCCGGCAAAATCGTAGAGCTTGACCTTACATCCCGTCCGTGCATAGAATTCGTAAAGCCTTGACTTTGTTTCGCTGTCCGCGTCGGGAAGGGCTATTATGATCTCCTGCACCGGCATTCCCTTAAGGGTATCTATTATCTTTTCGTTGTCCGGAAGTATCTTTATGCCTCTGATGGTATTTCCGATCTTCGCTTTGTCGTTGTCAATAAAGCAGTAGGGCCTATAGTGAGCGCCCGAATTTCTGAGAAGTTCGTCCGCAAGGGATGCGCCTACGTTTCCTGCGCCTACAATGGCGATATTTATTTTGTTGTTTTCGCCCCGGCTGTCGGCTGAGGCTTCCTTGATCTGATTTCCCTTTTCATACAAAAGCTGATAGCAGAATCTGGTAACGAGGGTAGAGAGCATGATCATCATAACGCATGCGGTTGTGACAATAAATCCCAGCTTTATATTTACGACATTAACAAGGGCAAATCCAAGCGCCAGATAGATACAGTAACCGATGAAATCCGCCCCCATGATCTTCACATACGAGCGGACATTGGCATATCGCCAGATGCTTGAGTAGACTCTGAGGAAATACCGGGATGCAACAAGGCAAACCGTGAGTATTATAAATTTGACAATTGCCGAATTCATGCCGCCGAAAGGGACACCGACAATGGGGAGTATTATTGACATAACCGCAAAAGCCGCCCATATCACTGCAACATCTATCAGCAGCAGCACTGTTTTTCTTATGTTCATTTTTAATCTTTTCGATGCCTAAACGGCATCATACCCTTCACAATTTACTGATACTTAGGAGTTTTGCTGAATAAAAATCAAAAGCGCAATAAAGTGTTCACACAGAT
>JAZRPJ010000143.1:0-3854 GCA_045649205.1 Candidatus Flemingiibacterium sp. | reverse complement strand
CTCTAATTGTCTTCCTAAGACCGCTTGGCCTCCGACTTGCTTACGGCACAGAAGAATTCTTTGTCAGGGCTTGAATTCGCCTACGGAATCCCGGGTACGGTGGGCGGCGGCGTTTACATGAACGCCGGAGCTTACGGCGGAGAGATGGCACAGGTCGTAACTCACACACGCTACTTCGACATGGTGACCGGTGAGGTGGGTGAATACCGTGGGGATGAGCACAAATTTGCCTATCGGCACAGTATATACGACGGCACAGGCAAAGTGATATTGTCCGTAGACCTTACCTTAAAGCCGGGGGACAGTGCGCAGATCCGGGCGGAAATGGACGATTACATGAACCGTCGCAAGGAAAAGCAACCCCTCGAATATCCCAGCGCAGGCAGTGTTTTCAAGCGCGGGGATGGCTTCATCACCGCAAAGCTGATTGATGAGGCAGGACTTCGCGGACGCCGTGTAGGCGATGCCCAGGTGTCGGAAAAGCACGCGGGCTTCATTGTAAACCGCGGCGCGGCGACGGCGGCGGATGTGCTGAAACTTATTGAAATTATTAAAAACGAAGTAAAAGAAAAATTCGGCGTTACTATTCACTGCGAGATCAAATATATCGGGTGAGCCGGCGAGGAAGGAAAAACTTTGGAATTTTTAATTATTACTGGTATGTCGGGAGCCGGAAAATCCCAGGCAGGCAACACCCTTGAGGATCTCGGCTGGTACTGTATCGACAATATGCCCTCAAAGCTGATTCCCAAATTTGCGGAAATTTACAGCTCTACGCCCGATAAGCTGGATAAAGTGGCGTTCATCGTGGATATCCGCGGAGAGGTGGAGTTTGATACCCTCTTTTCGGAGCTGAAAACCCTTCGTGCCCAGGGCTTTAACTGCCGGACAGTATTTCTCGAATGTGCCGATGAGGTAATTATAAGCAGATACAAGTTCACAAGACGTACCCATCCGCTGGTGGGAGCGAAAAATATCAGCATTTCCGATGCCCTGAAGGCAGAGCGTCAGCTTCTCGCCATCGCTAAGGAAAATGCCGATTACACCATCGTTACGACCAATCTTACGGCGATCCAGCTTAAGGAAAAGATTAGTGGCATCGTAAACGCCGGAACTACGGGTGAGATCCTTGTCACCTGTATGTCCTTCGGCTTCAAGCACGGTGCGGCGGCGGAGGCTGATCTTGTTTTTGACGTCCGCTGTTTCCCAAATCCTTATTATAAGGACGAGCTTCGATCCCTTACGGGACTTGATCCGGCTGTTCGTGATTTTGTCTTTTCCCATAAAGAAACTACTGATTTCTGCGGCAAACTTTACGATATGGCAGACTTCCTTCTGCCCCTTTACTGCCGTGAGGGAAAGACCCAGCTTATTATCGCCATCGGATGCACCGGCGGTAAGCATCGCTCCGTAGCAATTACCGAGGCGTTGTCCGCACATCTTCGCGGGATGGGTTACAAGACCGTTACCATACACAGAGATATAACGAAATAATAATTTGGAGATGCTATGTCATTTTCACAGGAAATAAAATCGGGACTTGCTGCCCTGTCAGGCGGACTGCGGCATGACTGCTGCCGACGGGCGGAGATTTACGGTATCCTTTATGCTTCGGGTGTATTTTCGCGGGAGAAGATCAAGCTCGTGAGCACGGTTGAGGAGCTTGCAGATCTTGCGGTAAAGAGACTTCACGATATTTTTTCAGTTGAGGGGAATCTCTATGTCAGCGAGCGAAAAAGCGGCGATGCTGACGAGCGGCGCAGCTTTAAAATTACCGTCGTACAGAAAAAGGAGCTTGAGCGGATCTTTCGCTCTTTTCGGTATGATAAGAGCGACTCCGCCGATGAAATAAAGGCAGAACTGTTTAAATGTCAGAATTGCCGAGCAACCTTTTTGAGAGGTGCGTTTATGGCATCGGGTACTGTTAATGACCCGGATAAGGGATATCATCTTGAGGTGAATTTTCTCCGTAAACCTGCCGCAGACAGTATGACTGAATTTCTTTCGGGGATTCTTCCCGAACCGAAGCGGATGACGAGAAAGAATGAATTTGTGCTCTATTACAAAGACAGTGAGAGTATCGAAAGCTTTCTCGCATATATCGGTGCAACAAATGCAGCATTCACAATTATGAATAAGAAGATCGAGCGCGAGCTTCGTTCCGACGCCAACAGACGCGCCAACAGCGAGCTTGCGAATATAACGAAAACCGTTTCGGCGGCAGGTGACAGAATCGCCGCCATAAAGGAGCTTAAACGGCGCGGAATTCTCGAAACTATGCCGGACGAGCTTAAAATTACGGCTGAAATACAGCTTATGAATGTTGAAGCCACACTGTCACAGCTTGCACTTCTCCATGAGCCGCCCATCACAAAATCGGGAGTTAATCATAGGCTAAAGAAGCTTATGGAGAGGGCAGAGAAGGAAAAATAAAGTTAAAAAGGAGGCGGGCATATGTCCGAGTTTGTACATCTTCATCTGCACAGTGAGTACAGTTTACTTGACGGTGCTTGCCGAATTGCGGATATCCCGAAGCGTGCAAAGGAATGCGGACATACCGCTGTCGCCATCACCGACCACGGGGTTATGTACGGCACCGTGGCCTTTTACAATGCCTGCAAGGCGGAGGGGATAAAGCCTATAATCGGCTGTGAGGTCTATCTTGCCCGCCGTACCAGATTTGACAGGGATTACGGCGAGGATTCTTCAAGCTATCACCTTGTGCTCCTCTGTAAAAATGAGGTGGGATACAGAAATCTCATAAAAATGGTCACCCTTGCCTTTAACGAGGGCTTTTATTCCAAGCCGAGGATCGACATGGAGCTTCTCGAAAAGTATCATGAGGGGCTTATTGCCCTTTCAGCCTGCCTTGGAGGATTCATCCCCTCGGCGCTTATGAAGGGCGAATATGACACCGCAAAAGAGCACGCTATAAAAATGCGTGAGCTTTTCGATGAGGATTATTATCTTGAAATGCAGGACCACGGCATCGCCGAACAGAAGGCGGTAAATGTCGGGCTTATAAGACTGTCACGTGAGCTGTCCATTCCCCTGGCCGCCACCAACGATGCCCATTATCTCCGTCGCTCCGACGCGGACAGCCAGGCGATTTTAATGTGCATACAGACGAACACTGTTATCACCGACGGCAGACCTATCGGCTTTGAAACCGATGAATTTTACTACAAATCCACCGAAGAGATGGAGGAGCTGTTCGGATATCTTAAGGGTGAAGCCCTCGGCGGTCCTATTGAAAATACCGCAAAAATAGCTGAAAAATGCAGCTTTGATTTTGATTTTTCAAAGATCTATCTTCCTGCCTTCACTCCGCCGGATGGACAAACCTCGGGAGATTATCTTAGAAAGCTCGCCTACGAGGGACTTTCAAGGCGAGTGGACACCGGACGCATTGTTTACACAAAAAGCCATCCCGAGGCAGAATATATAGAACGACTTGAATATGAAATTTCCGTGATTCTCAAAATGGGTTATGAGGATTACTTCTTAATAGTTGCCGATTTTGTGGGCTACGCCAAGAAAAACGGTATCCCCGTAGGACCGGGACGAGGCTCGGGCGCAGGAAGCCTTGTGGCATTTTTAATTGAGATCACCGACATTGATCCCTTGTGCTTTGACCTGCTTTTTGAGCGATTTTTAAACCCCGAACGAATCAGCATGCCCGACTTTGATATCGACTTCTGCTACAACAGACGTGACGAGGTTATCGACTATGTTCGTGAGCGGTACGGCGATGACCGGGTGGCGCAGATCATCACCTTCGGTACTATGGCCTCCAAGGCCGCCGTCCGGGACGTGGCCCGGGTGATGGGTCTGCCCTATGCGGTGGGCGATAA
>JAZRPJ010000142.1:0-5516 GCA_045649205.1 Candidatus Flemingiibacterium sp. | reverse complement strand
GTATATAATCATTCGTATAGAGATTTAGATTGACAATAAATGACAAAATTTAAAGGGGTACATAAAATGAAGAAGATCATTAGTTTGATTTTGGTCTGCTGTATTGCGGTCGGCATACTGCCGATTACGGTATTTGTTGTTCGGACCTCGGCGGCAACAAGCGGATATTATACTTACGAGGTGTCGAACGGCAGCGCAGCAATTACTGCTGTCAGTTCCGATATATCCGGTGACGTAGTTATACCGGACACTCTCGGGGATTGTCCGGTAACGAAAATTGACAGTGGAGCATTTGAGGGGTGTTACCTTATCACAAGTATAACCATCCCCGAGGGCGTAACAAGCATCGGCAACGGTGTATTTATGGATTGCACGAGCCTTACAAATGCGACTGTATACTCTCACAACGCCACATTTGGCACAAGTGTATTCCATAACACCGCCGCAAACTTCGCACTCTACGCCTACACCAGCTCAACTGCAGAGGCGTATGCGGAGGCGAACGGGCACACATTCGTGGCGCTTCCCGAGGAAGGAGTAACCGCCTCCGGAACATGCGGCGATAACCTTACATGGACGCTGTACGATGACGGCGAGCTTGTTATCGACGGCACCGGTGTGATGAACGATCACGCCTACGATAATCTCCCGCCCTATTACGAGTACCGCGAAAAAATAACATCCGTCACGGTCGGTGAAGGTGTAACCTCCATCGGAAATTACGCCTTCGGCGATTTCGGAAAGCTTGTAAGCGTAAGTATTCCCGACAGCGTGACCTGTATCGGTCAATACGCCCTCACAAAGTGTACAAGCCTTACGGGCATCCACATTCCGGACAGCGTCACAAACATAAAAGCCTACGCCCTTTCATACTGCTACAATATTGCCGATATATACTACGGCGGATGCCGTGCACAGTGGGATAAGCTGTCCGCTGAAAATATGCTTGGCAACCGTTTTGATTACATAACCGGCAGCAAAACAGAAAGCGGAGCATATGCACTGCATTTCGAGGAAATAAACTATGCGGTAGTATCCGCTCCGAGTGAAGGCAATGACGGTTCGTATTATGATATCTACGCCGGCAGTGAATTTATAAAATCCGCTCGCATTTCCCTCCCCCAGGGACAAGCTGCCCCCGGCGCTGTTTATGAATATGACCTTGAAGATGACACCTACAAATTAAGCAACTGTATTGACAGCGAAAATTACTACATATTCGGGTTATTCAATGCACTGGTTGCCGATGACGGTTATGCCAAAATGATATACTACGCCGCGGACAGTTTTAACAGCGGCGACCTCTCTTCCCTTACATACCATGCATACAGCGGCAATCACTTTACAAACGGTGAAACTATCGCTGATATGGAATCAAGTATCGGCTCCCGGCTTGACGGCAAGCTGCAGTTCACCGACGGCAAGACAAACGGAAGCTGTGACGGACTTCGCCTTTGCACAGATGATGATACTGTCTTCTACTTCATCAGCAGTGAGGGCGGAGAAGATGATGCATCAGCAAGCAGAACCGTCAAGCAGTATATAGGTTCCGGTAAGGACCGGTATATTGATTTTGACAACGCTACCCGTATTTATTCTGACGGCATAGGCACCGAAAGCACCGCAAGCCTTGTGCTCGTTATAGATGCAAAAGATAACGATTTCTCCACAGTAACGCCCGACACTCCTGATGTCCCGGATGTCCCGGATGTTCCGGACAATCCCGATATTCCGTCTTCCCCGAGCGGCGAAGTGGGAAGTCTTAAATGGACTATTTCGGCTGACGGCGAAATGGTAATTGAAGGTGACGGCGCACTCACTGACATCACCGTCAACACCCCTTGGAGCGAGTCCCGTGATACCATCACCGCCTTAACCGTCGGTTCTGGCGTGACCGACATAGACAATATCGCTTTCTCATTCTGCAAAAATCTCACCGCCATCAATGTGGACGCGGCTAATGAAAACTATACAAGTATCGGCGGCATCCTTTACACCAAGGACGGCAAAACTGTGGTCGGCTACCCTTCCGGCAAGACCGATACATCATATGATATTCCCGAAGGTACAGTAACCGTCGAAAGCTATGCATTCCGCGGCTGTGAAAACCTCATAAGCGTGACCCTTCCGGACAGCGTAACCGCCATCGGAAATTATGCCTTCTGGGGCTGTGAGGGCATAGAGGACATTACCCTCGGCAAAAGCGTGAGCGAGATCGGTGCATGGACATTTGCCTACTGCGGCAGCTTGACCGCGATCTTCGTTGATACCGATAACGAAAATTACACATCCGTCGATGGCGTGCTTTACAGCAAAGATATGACAGCTCTCATATCTTACCCTGCTAATAAAGCCGGAGATTCATATTCCATCCCCGAGGGCGTGACAAGAATTACGAATTACGCCTTCGCCGGATGCACTGACCTTGTCAGCGTAACCATTCCTGCCACCGTAAAGGTTGTTGGCAACTGCGTTTTCGACGACTGCACAAAGCTTACATCCATCAATGTGGCGAATGGCAACAAAAGATACATCGCCCTTGACGGTGTGCTGTATAACAGCGATATGACCACCTTGCTTTACTACCCGGCAGGCAGGTCTGATACAGAGTTTACCGTCCCCGAAACAGTCACCTCTGTGGGCAGATATGCATTCTCCGACTGCGATAATCTCGTTACCGTAAACATCAGTACAAATGTAACATCCATCGGATACTCGGCGTTCTCTTACTGCGATAAGCTGACAGCTATCAACTATGCCGGAACGGAAGCGGAATGGGCCTCCATAGAAAAAGGAAACTACTGGAACCGTTATCTTGACGGTGACGAGGTCAAATTCCGTTAAAGCTCAAAGCGAAAATATCTTGTAGGCAGACCTTTGACCGCACAGTTAAAGGTTTGCTTGTTTTTTATATAATTTTTATCTCTTTTTTCGTGAATATTTACGCAAATCTGTTGAAATAATCAAAAGGATGTGATATAATAATTTTATGTACGCAATTTATTTCAGTCAGCTTAATGTGCGCGGTGGAAAAGCAATGAAAACAGCTTCTCCCGCGGTGCCAGATTCTATGCAGACGGTTCCTTGTCCGTCATACATAAATACATGGACACATAATACAGAAAGATGAAGAAAATGAAAGAAATTAAAACAGACAACGCCCCTGCGGCTATCGGCCCTTATTCACAGGCAACTATAGTCGGAAATATGGTATTCACGTCCGGTCAGATTCCGGTGAATCCGGCAACCGGCAAGATTCCTTCCGATATCGAAGCCCAGGCAAATCAGGTTTTCACAAACATAAAAAATCTTCTCGAAGCATCGGGAACATCCATTAACAAAGTAGTTAAAACAACTGTATTTATCAAAAATATGGGTGATTTTTCGGCAGTGAACAAGATTTACGAAACATACTTCACTGCCCCTTATCCGGCGCGCTCCTGCGTTGAAGTTGCAAGGCTGCCGAAGGATGTACTTATCGAAGTAGAGGCAATAGCGGAGGTATAATCATGAAATCGATGCTAAACGAAATGAGTCAGGGTAAAGAAGTGTTCTTCTGCTGCAGCAAGCAAAGGGCTGATGATATCCTCACACAAAACGATATCGACGACGCATGGGCGAGAATAAACAGATTTGCAAGCTACGTTAAATCCACTTTCCCCGAAACCGAAAAAACAGGTGGCATTATTGACTCTCCCATCGAACTTGTCCCCGAAATGAAGAAGGCACTTGAAGCCAAAGAAAACGTCACAATTCCCGGTAATCTGTACGTCAAGCGTGACGATTCACTTGCCGTCTGCGGCTCCCTCAAAGCCCGCGGCGGAATTTACACCGTCTTCAAGTACGCCGAGGATATAGCAATAAAAAGCGGTATGCTTAAGACCACCGATGACTACTCCCTTCTTAACACCGAAAAATTCAGAGAGCTGTTCTCAAAGTATAAAATATCCGTGGGTTCAACGGGAAATCTCGGCATGAGCATAGGTCTTTCCGGCAGTAAGCTCGGCTTCGATGTGACCGTATATATGTCCGAGGAAGCGAAAACATGGAAGAAAAACAAGCTGAAAAACGCCGGCGTTAATGTCATCGAATTTGAAGGTGACTACACCTCCGCTCTTAAGCTTGCGAGAGAAGAAGCGGCAAAGGATCCCGCAACCTACTTTATCGACGACGAGGATTCAAAAGAGCTGTTCCTCGGCTACTCAGCCGCATATAAGACCCTCCTCGGTCAGCTTGCCGATAAGGGCGTGACTGTTGACGATACCCATCCACTTATCGTATATCTCCCCTGCGGCGTTGGCGGCGGTCCCGGCGGCATAACCTTCGGGCTGAAAAAAACCCTTGGCGATAACGTATACTGCTATTTCGGCGAACCGACCCAAATGCCCTGCATGGCTCTCGCTATGGCAGAAGGACGCGGCGACGTCAGCGTGTACGATATCGGACTCGGGAACGGCACTGTGGCAGACGGTCTTGCCTGCTCAAGCCCCTCCGTTCTTGCTTATGAAATCATGAAAGCCATGCTTGACGGATGCTTTACGGTAGAGGACGAGCACAGCCTTGAGCTGTCCCGGCTTCTCTATAAAGCTGAGGGAATAAAAGCGGAACCGTCATCCTGCGTGGCATTCAGTGGAGTAGGCAAAATTCCCTGCAAAATAAAAAATGTCGAAAATGCAACTCATCTTGTCTGGCTCACCGGCGGCAGTCTTGTCCCGGAGGACGAATGGGAAAGAATAAAGCTCTACGATTAAATCAGGAAAGTAGATCACTATGAAAATTTCAACTGAAATCGGTTCTGCCGCTAAAATTGTCGGCGAAGAAAAAGCGGTAGAATACTGTGCCAAGGCAGGCTTTGACGCCTGGGATTTTTCCATGGGCGTCATGTGCAAATACGATTGGCATATCTGGAATCATTCCCATGAACATGTTCTCCTCGAAAACGATCATCCTCTGGCAGGTCCCGATTACATGAAAGTGGCAAAACGTCTGAAGCAGGTCGCCCTCGACAACGGCATTACCTGCAATCAGTCCCATGCGCCTTTCCCCGCCAACTGCCCCCAGGTGCGCTCCTATTTTAAACGCGCCATTGAGTGTACGGCAGAAGTCGGCGGAAAAATATGCGTAATTCACCCGGACAATTTCAGTTCCCACGAAAAAAATGCGGAGATGTATCTTGAACTTCTCCCCTTCGCAAAAGAATGCGGAGTGAAGATCGCAACCGAAAATATGTGGAACTGGGACATTGAAAGGGATTATGCCGCTTTTGCAGCCTGCGCTACACCCGAAAGCTTCATTGCCCATCTCGATGCTGTAAACGACGATTATCTCACCGCTTGTCTTGACATAGGTCATGCGGAAATGAAGGGGCTTAACACCTCGGCGGAGGAAATGATTCTCGCTCTCGGCGACAGACTTACGGCTCTGCATATCCATGACAACGATAAGCATTACGATTCACATCAGATTCCTTTTTCAATGGATATAGATTTTGAAAAAGTAGTCCGTGCGCTGAAAAA
>JAZRPJ010000141.1:0-9650 GCA_045649205.1 Candidatus Flemingiibacterium sp. | reverse complement strand
GCCAACGGCTGACGGAGAGGGATTTTTGCCGATATTCACCCTCTCAGTCGCCTACGGCGACAGCTCCCCCACAAGCATCCCACCATACGTCCATCTCACATTTATTCCACCTCGCCGAAGGTGGGAATAAAACTTTCCTTTGCCGATGAGCCGTCCTGGATAAAGGCATTGGTGATGCCGAGATTCAGAGCGTGGTCGATGAGCTTATTGTATTCATATGTAGTTACCCGACGGTGAAGCTCCGGGTAACGATCGGCATCAAGCCCTGCCGTAGGTGTATACTGACTCATAATGCTGTAGTAAATATCATTTCCGTAAATGGCGTACAGCTTGTCAAGAAGAGCCATAGAGTCCTTCACTTGACCGGGAAGGATCAGATGTCGTACGATCACGCCCCGATGCATCATGCCGTCCTCATCGAATACCGCCTTGCCGATACGCTTAACCATGTGGTCAAGGGAGTTGGCAGCGTACTCGGGATAGTTTTCGGCACGGGAATATTTCTTCGCCAAATCCGCTGACAGATATTTGAAATCGGGAAGGTAAATGTCGATTCGCTCACCCATCATGTCGAGGGTTTCTATAAGCTCGTAGCCACTTGTGTTGTAGACAATGGGCAGCGTCAAACCGCTACCTCGGGCGATGTCAATCGCCTCTGCGATTCTCGGCACGAACATGGTCGGTGTGACTAAATTTATATTATGGACGCCCTTTTTCTGAAGTTCAACAAATATTTTCGCAAGTCTTCCCGGAGTTATCGCGGAAAAGGGGGCATCCGATTTTCGTGAGATTTTGTAATTCTGACAGTAGACGCATCCCAGCGTGCATCCGCAGAAAAATACAGTTCCGGAGCCCTTTTCGCCGGACAGACACGGTTCTTCCCACATGTGAGGCGCGGCTCTCGATATACGGATTTCATCGCTTTGTCCGCATACTCCAAGCCTTTTCGCCCTATCGACTCCGCATATACGCGGACAGAGCCTGCATATACTCATCTCATCGGTGACTCGCTCTCGCCCTTAAGAAAAGCATTAACGGCGGCGATTTCTCCTTCATCTGTGATGATACCCGGCTTATAAAGGTCGGTGTAAACATAGCAGGGGATGACTTCCTCGGAAACTTCGGTAAGCTCACCCTCGAGGACTGTCAGTGTGTGGCGATAGACGATGGTGCGATTTTCCTCGCTTCTTGAACCGCCGAAAACGAAGTTGCCGAGGGAATGGACGATAGTTTTTCCATTGTAAATCTCGATGGGCTGAAGCACATGGGGATGACCACCGATTACAAGGTCAATGCCACTGTCGATCAGCCTGCGTGCACCTGCCGCTTTCCATGAATCGGGGGTGTGAATCCGCTCCGTACCCCCGTGAAAGTAGACGATCTTATAATCCGCCTCCACATCTGCCATTTTTTCTGCGATCAACCTATCGTAGCCGGTGTAGTAGAAGGTGGTGAGATAAAGTGCGATCTTAAAGCCCTCTTTTTCGAGAATAAGTACATTATCGTTGTCGCCCCACATGATTTCTGCCTCCTCAAGGGCGGCACGGGTGTCGGCGTATCCGATTTTGCCGTAATCTTCTGAGTGGTTGTTGGCAAGTGACACGATTTCGATACTTCCTGCTTTCAGTATCTCGGTATTTGCGGTGGTGGATTTGTACCAATAGGCAGGGGTGTAACCCTTGGCGCGGGTTTTCGCATCGGGGTTATCGGTGAATACATTTTCAAGATTTGCTACGGTCCAGTCGTCATTTTCAAAAATTTCGATGAAATTTTCAAAGAAATAGGATGGCTCTACTTCCTTTGCAAGCTTATTGAAGGAGCCGTCGTATTCCATGCCTCGGTCGGTGGCGAGCATACAGTCGCCGATAAAGGAAAGGGTGATGGTAATTGGCTCCGGAGGCGGCTCGGTTTCGGACCGCTCTTTGTCAATTCCTATATCCGGGCGCGCGGAAACAACGCCTGAGAGAGTCTGACCTATGGTGGGGGTCATCTCCCGGGCGATGATCATGTATGGTGCGGCAATTGCAAGTCCTGCCAGAACAAGACAAATTGCTGCGGTAATAATTGCGGTTTTTTTCATTGTGCTGTTCCTTCTTGATATGTCATAAATAAAGTATAGCAAAATTTTGTGAACATTTCAAGGTAGCAATCCTAAAAAACCGGCATAGGCTGTAATATACTTATTTTTGGAGGTTATTTATGCCGGAAACATACGAATACAACCGAAGCCGTGCCGTGGAGTATGCACGCAGGTGGGCGCTCAGCCGGAATCCCCTATTCTTCGATTTCACGGGAGGGGGCGGCAACTGCACGAATTTTGTGTCCCAATGCCTTCTTGCCGGATGCTGTCAGATGAATTTCACCCCTGATTTCGGGTGGTACTATCTGAACACCGACAACCGATCGGCGGCATGGACAGGAGTGGAATTTTTCTACAATTTCATCACGGGAAACACCGATGGAATCGGCGAGGGAACGGGTCCCTTCGGGCGAGAAATCACCCGAGGTATCCTTCAACTTGGGGATGTTATTCAGTTAGGGCGTGCCGACGGGGATTATTATCACACGCTGATCGTCACCGGATACGGCAGGCGGACATATCTTGTGTCTGCACACAGCGACGATGCTTACAACCGTCCGCTGAACACTTACAATTATCAGCGGATTCGGTATATCCATATTGACGGCTACCGCAGTGACAGCAGATTCATTGGAAGCTGCTTTGATGATCTTATAAATGGCATTTCTCTTGGGGCGGAGTGATAAAAAACCGCCCGTCCTCGGGAAATGAGGACGAAGCGGTATATTTTTTATATGCCTTGCCAATACCGCCTTGATTTCCTTAAAAAGGCAGGCGGTTTGGAGAATTTTTGCCGATTCTAAAAATTTAATTGATTCCCTGTGTCATTGCCCACATCGTATCGGTGTCTATGTCGCCGTTTCTGACGAGCATCATGAGTACAGCCTCAAGGGATGTTCCGGGATCGCACCAGATATCGGGTTCAATACCGATGTCATCGCCGTTCTCGGAATCATCAAGCCAATACATGGTGTTGCCCATTGAGTACGAAACTCCCGAATTGGGGAGGGAAAGACGTAAAAAGCTTCCGCAGCAGAATGTGCATCCACCCGTTTGTGAGCCGATAACTATGGAATTGTCGAGAGTCAGGAGCTGCTTGACTGCGAATTCACCGGCAGATACACAGCGGTCATCAACAAGAATGATAATCAGGGCATCGTTGTCTATTCTCTGACCGTAGGAGCCACCCACGCCTGAGAAATACTCCTCCCCGTGTTTAACGGAACTGTAAAAGGCGGAATAGCGTGTAGCTGCCATCATTCGCGGATAGGGAGTCTGACCTGAATAATTTACGATCCACTGCCTTGAATAGCGGTCGGCACCGCCTCCGTTGGCGCGAAGATCGAATATGATAATATCGCAATCCTTAACCTTATAGGCAGAGGTAAGAAATTTATTATACGCACTTGCCGCACTGCCAAAGCTTCGCACGGATATATATGCAATATCATTTTCCTTGAAGAATTTATAATCAAGTCCCGATCCGGGATGAGCCGATGTTGCTGTCCATTTCAGTGTTTCAGTCTTCCTTATGCCATTGCTGTTCAGAGTCATAACACTACTTTCCGGCACGCGGTCACGGTAGTAGAACCACACGGGCGTGTAGACAAGTGCTCCTGTTTTGGTAAGGAATGGCTTCATCGTTACGTAGTCGCTGTCGCATTTCACATAATACCACCGCTTGCCGTCAACAAGCTTATAATATCTGGAGCCCTCACGCTTGAAGTATTGTCCCTCGCAGTAATAGGATTCATAATCCACATAGTCGGTACGGCTCAGATGCGCATCCCTGATAACGGATGTGTGTTTTTTCAGGATGCTTTCAAGCTCACCCGGGGTTACTGTGGTTTTTCCCTTTAGATCGGCAAGTGCCTTTGCCTTTATATCATCAAATACTTCTTCGCCGAAATAGTAATATGCACCATAAGCATATTTAAAGGAGCGAATGTACAGATCCACGTCGGCGACCGCCTGCTCATATGTAACAGTTTTCTGTTTATTTGATCGCGAAAGCATACTTATTTCCGACTTGGAAAGCAGACCCTTGGTCTTTGAGTCGTTTGGCGTGTATTTTTGGTATGTGCTGATCCGCAGGTCTTTTTTTGACATGGCAAGGCGTGCAGCGCACGCATCGTCTACAAGCTTATCAAGTGCAACAAACGATTCCTGGGAAGCAAGGGCGTTATTATATACGCGCTCAATTATTGTTTCGCCCGATACCTTGTGAGGTACATCAATGGCTCTGAAGGATATTATCGCAACGCCTGCACGCTGGAAATTGACGTTTTTTCTCTCAGTGTCATAATCTCCTTCATCACACAGCCCCAGCTCCAATGCCAGCTCCCATGGGGCATTCCACTGAAAGTCAGTTTCGGAGGAATATCCGAGAGCACGCAGAACGAACGTCACATACTGCGCCGCAGTTACAGCGTTATCTCCGGCAAATTCTGTGGCACTGATGCCGCTGGTAAGTCCGTTATTATAAGCATATCCCACATAGGGCTTTGCCCAATCGACAACATCGGTGAAGGGCACCTCCCACTCACCGGCAAGGGCTTCTTCTTCCTTTCCGAGCAAGCGCACCAGCATGGTTACTGCTTCATTTCGTGTGGGGGTACGAGCGAGTGCGTAATCCGTAGAGCCGTAGGCATTGGTACCAACACCTTTGAAAAGTCCGAGTGCATTAAGCATACTTGCGGCGTTAAGTGCCTCCGTTACATTTAGCGCTGATGCGGCAGGTATAAGCGAGCATACGGTAATGAGCGTAATAATCAGTGCGATAATTCTTTTTTTCATTTGTTCTCCTAGTGGTTTCTGTGGTTAAAAGCCTATAAAGGGTTGAATCCCTTATTAATATAATTATAATCTAATTCAGCTCAATTGTCAATACCATGAATGTATTTCATATATTGCCAATTCAAAGCCGCCGTAATGGGAAGGGACCCATGAAGGCGGCGCGAAGTCTGCTGCCTCGAAGCCTCTGTCCCGGATGTCCGTGTGCCTAACCCATTAAAATTCTTTGAAGAGGGAGTAGAAGTTCCGCTATGCGGAAACTTCGAGGGGAACTTTCTTATAAGAAGGTTCCCCTCATCGTATCATATTAACTATTAACCTACGTTTTCAGGCGTGTAAACCACGTCTTCGTTTTTCTCAAGCTCGATAGCGCGGTAGCATTCCATACCTGTACCGGCAGGAATGAGCTTACCGATGATGACATTCTCCTTAAGACCGAGGAGGTTGTCGACCTTACCCTTGATAGCGGCTTCGGTGAGGACCTTTGTGGTTTCCTGGAAGGATGCCGCGGAGAGGAAGGACTCGGTGAGAAGTGCAGCCTTGGTGATGCCGAGGAGCACGGGATTTCCGGTAGCCGGACGGAGATC
Organism: Candidatus Flemingiibacterium sp.; assembly: GCA_045649205.1. Lineage (GTDB taxonomy): Bacteria > Bacillota > Clostridia > Oscillospirales > CAG-272 > Flemingiibacterium. The sequence goes on along the minus strand of JAZRPJ010000141.1, from coordinate 4,190 downwards.
AAGCTCACCTGCATCGATACGTGCCTGAATAGCGGCGTTTTCACGCTCGAATTCAAGAGTTTCGACCACGCTTCCGGAAAGGAGAGTTGTGTCGCCGGAATCTTCAACACGGGTCTTGCGGGTCATCTGACGGGCAATAACCTCGATGTGCTTGTCGTTAACTTCAACGGACTGGAGACGGTAAACCTTCTGAACCTCGCGGATGATATAGTCGTAAGCGGCATCAAGGCCGTTGATACGAAGAATATCCGTAGGACAGATGGAGCCTTCAGTGAGAGGCTGACCTGCGGCAACACTCTGACCGTCTTCAATCAGGATGCGAGTGCCGAAGGGAATGGGATATGCCAGATCTTCAGCCCCGTTATCCGGTGTGACGGTAATGGTGCGCAGACGCTTGTTCTCAACAATGTGTGCAATACCTGCCGCTTCCGCGATGATAGCGGTCTTCTTGGGACGGCGTGCTTCGAAGAGCTCCTCAACTCGGGGAAGACCCTGGGTAATATCGGCTCCCGCAACACCGCCGGTATGGAAGGTACGCATGGTAAGCTGTGTACCCGGTTCACCGATGGACTGTGCGGCGATAATACCAACCGCTTCGCCCACGTTGACGGGTCTTGAGGATGCAAGGTCAGCACCGTAGCAGTGTGAGCATACGCCGTGCTTTGCCTTACATTCGAGAATTGTTCTGATAAGCACCTTTTCGATGCCTGCCTTTACGATCTCATCAGCGAGATCGTCGGTGATCATGGTGTTATCGGGAACGATAACAGCGCCGGTTTCGGGATGAACAACATCACCGATTACGAAGCGTCCGATAAGACGGTCGCGGAGAGGTTCGATAACCTCGTTGCCGTCCATGATCTTGGATACCCAGATACCCTTTCTTGTGCCGCAGTCCTTTTCGCGGACGATAACGTCCTGGGATACGTCAACAAGACGACGGGTAAGGTAACCGGAGTCCGCAGTCTTAAGCGCAGTATCCGAAAGGGATTTACGTGCACCGCGGGCTGCGACGAAATATTCAAGGATGTTAAGACCCTCACGGAAGTTGGACTTAATAGGCATTTCCATAGTCTTACCGTTGGTAGCGAACATGAGTCCGCGCATACCGGCAAGCTGACGCATCTGAGTGAGGTTACCGCGGGCACCGGAGTCGCTCATCATCTTGATCGGGTTGTAGCGGTCGAATCTCGCCTGAAGTGCTTCGACCACATCAGCGGTTGCCTTTTCCCAGATCTTAATGACTGCGCCGTAACGCTCTTCTTCGGAAAGACGTCCGCGCTGGAAGTGCTTCATTACATCAAGAACCTGCTTTTCCGCATCGGCAACGATGGTGTATTTCTGCTCCGGAATAGTCATATCCGCAACAGAAATGGAGAGGGAGGACTTGGTGGAGTACTTGAATCCCATAGACTTGATACTGTCAAGCACCTGCGCTGTGACGGAAAGTCCGTGCTTCTTTATGCAGCGGTCAATGATCTTACCGAGGTCTTTTTTCTTGGTGGGGAATGCAATTTCAAGGTCAAGGAGCTTTGAAGGATCGCTTCTGTCAACAAAGCCCAGGTCCTGAGGAATCTCACGGTTGAAGATAAGACGACCGAGAGTTGCATCAATAATACCGGTATGCTCGACACCGTCGATCTCTCTTGTTACACGAACCTTGATGGGTGCGTGGATACCGAGGAGCTTGTTTTCATAAGCCATAACAGCTTCATCGAAGTTACGGAATACCTTGCCTTCGCCAGGCTCGCCCGCACGGTCGATGGTGAGGTAGTAAGAACCGAGGATCATGTCCTGGGACGGAACGGTTACAGAACGTCCGTCAGCCGGCTTCAAGAGGTTGTTCGCCGAAAGCATGAGGAAGCGTGCTTCTGCCTGCGCCTCTGCGGACAGCGGAACGTGTACAGGCATCTGGTCGCCGTCGAAGTCTGCGTTGAACGCGGTACATACCAGCGGGTGAAGCTTGATTGCACGACCCTCAACAAGGATAGGTTCGAATGCCTGAATTGAAAGTCTGTGAAGTGTAGGCGCGCGGTTGAGGAGTACGGGGTGTTCCTTGATCACATTTTCAAGTGCATCCCAAACTACCACATCAACCTTTTCGACCTTCTTCTTTGCGTCTTTAATATTGGTAGCCTTCTGGGTTTCCACAAGGCGCTTCATAACGAAGGGCTTGAAGAGCTCCAGTGCCATTTCCTTAGGAAGACCGCACTGGTAGATCTTAAGGTCAGGACCTACGACGATAACCGAACGTCCGGAATAGTCAACACGCTTACCGAGAAGGTTCTGACGGAAGCGTCCCTGCTTACCGCGAAGCATTTCGGAAAGGGACTTAAGAGGGCGGTTGTTAGGACCGGTTACCGGCTTGCCGCGTCGACCGTTGTCGATAAGGGCGTCAACCGCTTCCTGAAGCATACGCTTCTCGTTGCGGATGATGATATCGGGAGCGGAAAGCTCCATAAGTCTTTTAAGACGATTGTTTCTGTTGATAACGCGGCGGTAGAGATCGTTTAAGTCACTTGATGCAAAACGTCCGCCGTCAAGCTGTACCATTGCACGGATATCCGGAGGAATAACCGGCACAACGTCGAGAATCATCCATTCAGGTTTGTTACCCGACTTACGGAAGGCTTCAACGACCTCAAGACGCTTGATTATACGGATCTTCTTCTGACCCTGGGCAACCTTAAGCTCCTCGTGAAGACTCTCTGCGAGAGCGTTTATGTCAAGCTCTGCGAGAAGCTCCTTGATAGCTTCAGCGCCCATGCCGACTCTGAAGGAGTCAGCGCCGTATTTTTCCACATTATCCTGATATTCTCTCTCGGAGAGAAGCTGCATCTTCATAAGCTCGGTGCTTCCGGGATCAATTACGATGTAGCTTGCAAAATAGAGAACCTTTTCAAGAAGTCTTGGAGTGATGTCAAGGAGAAGTCCCATTCTTGAGGGAATGGCACGGAAATACCAAATATGGGATACGGGAGCGGCAAGCTCAATGTGACCCATTCTTTCACGGCGCACCTTCTTGGTAGCAACCTCAACTCCGCACTTCTCGCAGACCTTACCCTTGTGGCGCACACGCTTATACTTTCCGCAGAGGCACTCCCAGTCCTTTGTAGGACCGAAGATGCGCTCACAGAAAAGACCGTCGCGCTCTGCTTTAAGGGTTCTGTAGTTAATAGTCTCCGGCTTTTTTACTTCACCGTAGGACCAGCTTCTTATCATTTCGGGAGAAGCAAGACCGATTTTGATTGAATCAAATACGTTTCTTTCTAACAATTTTCTCTTCTCCAATCTTATTCTTCATCTTCGCCGTCGCCGTAGTCAGCGTCGTCAAGGTCAAACACATCGTCATCATCGTCACCGAACAGAATGTCCTCGTCATCGAACTGCTCTTCAGTGAATCCTGCCTCGATCTCCTCATCCTCGACTACATTTTCGCCGAGATCGGAGCTTGAAACATAGTTAGGAACAAAGTCCTCGTCGTCTTCACCGAGAGTTGCAAGCTCGATTTCGTTGCCGTCACGGTCAAGCACCTTAACGTCAAGGGCAAGGGATTGAAGTTCCTTAACAAGCACCTTGAAGGCTTCGGGCACGCCGGGAGTAGGAATGTTCTGACCCTTAACGATTGCCTCGTAGGTCTTGACACGTCCTGTTACGTCGTCCGACTTGACGGTGAGAATTTCCTGAAGTGTATATGCTGCGCCGTATGCTTCCAGCGCCCAAACTTCCATTTCACCGAAACGCTGTCCGCCGAACTGTGCCTTACCGCCGAGAGGCTGCTGGGTAACAAGTCCGTAAGGACCGGTGGAACGGGCGTGGATCTTATCGTCAACCAGGTGATGGAGCTTGAGGTAGTACATGATACCCACCGTAACAGGGTTATCGAAGGGCTCACCGGTACGGCCGTCGTAGAGGATAGTCTTACCGCTCTCGTCCATGCCTGCCATTTTAAGACATTCTGCGATGTCCTTTTCGTTTGCGCCGTCGAATACGGGAGTCATGATCTTCCAGCCAAGCTTTTTCGCCGCGATGCCAAGGTGAACCTCAAGCACCTGACCGATGTTCATTCGGGACGGCACGCCCAACGGATTCAGTACGATATCAACCGGCGTACCATCCGGCAGGAACGGCATATCTTCCTGACGCATAATGCGGGAAACGACACCCTTGTTACCATGACGACCTGCCAT
>JAZRPJ010000140.1:0-6059 GCA_045649205.1 Candidatus Flemingiibacterium sp. | reverse complement strand
ACCGACGCACCCGAAACCGACGCACCCGAAACCGACGCACCCGAAACCGACGCGCCTGAAACCGACGCGCCCGAGAATATACCGCCCTTTATTGATACACCCGTAACCGAAGCTCCCGTGACCGAAGATATCCCCATGGGCGGTTTCGCCTGCCTTGTTACACACAAACCACCTACCGTAACCATTCAGACCGTACAGCATGAAACGGTTGATGGCATTTACGTTTTCCCATCTATCGAAATGACGATCACAAGCAATTCCTACGAGTTTGATCCGGCAAACGCGGCGAGTCACCGCTTCTCCATTGAGGTTGACGGCGAGCTGCTTTGGATGCCGGTTACCATGCCGAGCGGCGAAACCTATGCCATGAGCGAGTATACGGCAAATCCCTCCTTCACCTTCACCCTCAGCTCCTGGGTATGGCAGCCGGGCGTTCACGAGATAAAGATCATCCCCTGCTGTGATTTTATCGACAGCGGCTCCAATATGCATACCGATTCGGTTGAAGATCTGACCGTCACCATCACATACGACCTTACGTCCACCACCTGTCCGGGATGCGGCGGCACAGCCGAGCTGAAGCACGGTCCCGATCAGCATATGTTCATGTGCAGCGCTTGCTCCGTCACTTACGGTGATGAAGATCACGTATTTGAAAACGGAGTCTGCCAATGCGGTGCTATCGGATGCGAAACCTGCGGATACGCCGATACCCATTACATGTACGATGAAACGCACCACTACCGCTACTGTGCTTACTGTGATATCACCGGCGAGCCGGAAGAGCACGCATGGAGCGAATGGACACTGATCGACGGCTCCGGGGATCTGTATGAACGCACCTGCAGCTGCGGTGCCTCGGAAACCACGTCTGCCCCATGATATGTGAGCCTGCCCTCATTCTGTTTTCACACAAATAAGAAAGGACCCCAACACCTGTCTGAATTCATCAGACTCCGTGCAGGGGTCCTATTTCCGTTTTTGATCAGCTGCGAGCGGCTTCTATCATGGCTTCATATTCGGCGTAGCAGTCATCACACATGGTTACCGCTGTTCCGCCGATTATTTTGATTTCATGAGGTTTACCAACTTTATCCGTTTCGCATCCGTCGCAGTGAAAGTTTTCGTTTCCGCAGGATGCAAGGGTAAGGACAGATGCCGCAAAAAGCATGACGGCAATAAACTTTTTCATAATGCCGACTTTACGCTTCTTCCGAGAACTGATCCTTGCCTACGCCGCAGAGGGGACACTCAAAATCTGCAGGAAGATCTTCCCACTTGGTGCCGGGAGCAATACCGTTATCGGGATCGCCAAGCTCCTCGTCGTACACGTATCCGCAAACATCGCAAACATACTTTTTCATTGTAATTTTCTCCTTTATATAATTTTATTTTATTTCTTCAAAATCCGCCACGCCGTGTTTGCAGAGCGGACAAATGAAATCTTCGGGTAGGCTGTCGCCTTCGTAAACGTAACCGCAAACCTTGCAGACATAGCCTTTCTTGCCCTCGGTTTCGGGCTTCGGTTTAACATTTTCCTGATAATAGGTGTAGGTCATTGTATTCTTGTCGGAGATGACTCTCGCCTCGGTGACAGAGCAGATGAACATTCCGTGAGTGTCAAGGTCTATATACTGCTCCACCTTGAGGGACATGAATGAGTTTATATATCTCGGCAGGAACACGAGTCCGTTATCGGAACGAAGAGGCGTACAGTTCGCAAATTTATCCACATTTCTTCCGGAAACGAAGCCGAAAGCTTCAAACACCTTGAAGGGCGCTTCTTCGGAAAGACAGTTGATATTCATAATGCCCGTCTGCTTAATTATGTGGTGAGAATAATTCTCTTTGTTTATCGTAACCGCAATACGGTTGGGGGTGTTCGTAACCTGGGTAACAGTGTTGACAATAAGTCCGTTGTCCTTCTTGCCATCGTTTGAGGTTATAACATAAAGCCCGTAGCCAATATTAAAAAGAGCATTGAGGTCATTCTTGTTCGCCGTGGCATCCTGTATTGCCAGATACTCTCGGCAAAGCTCCTCGGCAAGGGCATCAAGCTGTGCGGAGCTTTCGTTATTCAGCGCGGAGAGGATCTTCACGCCGGTTTCGGTAAAGGTAAGATTCTTGCAGCCCTCAAGCATACCGCGCATAACCTTTGCTGCAAGGGGTGCCCAGCTTCCGTTTTCGATAAGCGCTACCGTACGGTTCGAGAAACCGCGCTCGGTCAGATGGTCGATAAACTCACGCATAAATGGGAAAATATCCGCATTGTATGTGGTGGTGGCAAGCACCAATTTGCTGTATCTGAACGCATCAGCCACAGCCGCCGCCATGTCGGAGCGGGCAAGGTCGTATATGGTAACCTTAGGACATCCCTTCGTCTTAAGCTTTTCGGCGAGAGCTGTTACCGCCTTTCTCGTGTTTCCGTAGACCGAGGTGTAGGCGATCACGATGCCGTCCTCCTCGGGCTGATAGCTTGACCATGTGTTGTAAAGGTTCAGATAATACCCTAAATTTTCGGAAAGCACCGGTCCGTGGAGAGGACAGATCATGGCAATGTCAAGGGTTGCCGCCTTTTTAAGGAGTGCCTGCACCTGCGTGCCGTATTTCCCGACAATGCCGATATAGTAACGGCGTGCCTCGTCTGCCCAGTCTTCGTCTGCATCATATGCTCCGAATTTACCGAAGCCATCGGCGGAAAACAGCACCTTATCAAGGCTGTCGTAGGTCACGATGACCTCGGGCCAATGCACCATGGGCGCGGTTACGAAGGTAAGCTCATGTCTGCCGAGAGAGAGTTTGCTTCCCTCGGAAACTACGATCTGCCTATCCTCAAAGGCTGTACCGAAGAAATTCTTCATCATGGCAAATGCCTTTGCCGAGGATACGATCTTCGCCTCGGGATAGGTCTTTGTAAAGTTCATGATATTAGCCGAATGGTCAGGCTCCATATGCTGAACTATCAGATAATCGGGACTGCGTTCGCCGAGAGCACTTTCGATATTGTCGAGCCATTCGTGGGTGAAGGATGCGTCAACGGTATCCATTATTGCGATCTTATCGTCTATGATCGCGTAGGAATTGTAGGACATTCCTCTCGGAACAGCATACTGCCCCTCAAAAAGGTCGATCTTCCGGTCATTGACACCGATGTATATTATGTCTTTTGTGATATTCATATTTATTCTCCACATAATTTTTATGATAAAATTATTATACCATATTCGCTGTAATAATTCAACAATAATTTGAAATATTTTTTTGATTATTTATAAAACGTTTTGCTTGAAATCGGGAAAGGAATCTGCTATAATATACAGTGGAAGTGTTTATATGATTTTTTGAGGGGAAGCAATTATGAAAAAGATCGCAAAATGGTTTGAACATTTCGATTACAAATGGGTCATTGTCGCAGTCAGCTTTATGATGGTCTTCACCGTCCTGGGCTTTTGCAGCTCGGCTAACAGTATATTCATAAAGCCTATTTGTGACGGTCTTGATGTTCCGAGAAGTGCCTATTCGCTGACTGTTACATTTCGCTATGTTGCCACCACGGTAATGAACTTGTTTTTCGGTTTCCTCGTAGCTAAATTCGGAATGAAAAAACTGATGCTTGCCGGCTTTGTTTCCCTGACTGCCGCAAATGTCATATTCGCCTTTACAACCAGCATTTGGGGATTTTACATCGGCAGTTTCTTCCTCGGACTGGGATTTGCCTGGACTACCACCACTATGGCAGGTGCGATCGTCAGCAAGTGGTGCAAGCACAATAAAGGAACGATAATGGGCATCATTTTAGCCGCTAACGGTATCGGAGCCTCTGTTGCGGTTCAGATCCTCTCCCCTATTATAAATAGCGGTACCTTCGGCTTCCGTGCGGCATATCGGCTCACAACCGTAATAGTGCTCGCCGTCGGTGTTATTGTACTGCTCCTGTTTAAAGATAAGCCCTGGCATACCTTCCCCGATTCTCCGAGGGCGAAAAAAGTAAAGGAAAACCCCAAACGCAATCCTCTGCGCTCAAACTGGTCGGGAATCCCCTACAGCGATGCTCTGAAAAAGCCATACTTTTACTGTGCGGCTGCCTGCGTATTTTTAACAGCAATGACTCAGCAGAACTGCGTAACCTGTGCCACACCGAATTTTCAGGACCTTGGATTTGACGAGGGCTGGGTTTCCATGATTTTAAGCCTCTCATCCATCCTTTTTTCCTGTACAAAAATATTGGTTGGATATCTTTATGACCGTTTCGGGCTTCGGGTAACAACGACCCTCTCCTACAGCTGTCTTATCGGAACACAGCTGCTGCTTCTCATAATTGACAATTCTCCTGCCGGCAAGGCACTCAGCCTTGTTTACTGCTTTGTTTACGCTGTGTCCGTGCCTCTTGACACCGTAATGATACCGATTATTTCCGGCGACCTTTTCGGCGAGCATTCCTATGCAAAAATTCTTGGCATAATCGCTGCTTCGTGTACCGTAGGATGCAGTATCGGCTCACCTGTCGCAAACTTCTGCTATGACATCTTCGGCAGCTATAAATTCATATTCACTGTAGGACTTGTCTGCGCATCGCTTGTCCTCGTCACAATGCAGTTCGTAATCTCGCAGGCTAACAAAGAAAAGGCAAAATGCCCGAGAGTTGCCGAAAAAACAGCCGAAATCGCCGTTAAATAAACTTTTTTCTTCATACCTATTGCATTTTCCCGAAATTTATGTTACAATAAATTAAATGCAATGATTAAGTCAGCTTTGTCACACAGTAGGGTACACAGAGAGGAGTGCCGATTTTACGGCTGTGAGCACTTCTGCCCGGATTGACACGGCGTTTCCCTTATGAGCAGCACGGTGAAATAAAAGTAGCCGCCGCCGTCCGACTCGCGTTAAAGAGTCACCGAGTGTATTACTGCAAAGTAATAAAATAAGGTGGTACCGCGGACGCATATTTTAAGATATATGCCGCTTCGTCCTTGAATTTTTATGGGGACGGGGCGGCTTTTTTATTCCCCCATCCCAACAAAATATCACAACGAAAGGAATTTCAAAATGAAAACCAAACTCGAACAAATTAAGACCGCCGCAGTAGAAGCGCTGAACGCTCCCGATGCCGATCTTGAGGCACTGCGAATCCGCTTCCTCGGCAAAAAGGGCGAGCTTACTGCGGTGCTTCGCGGAATGGGTCAGCTTACCGCCGAGGAGCGCCCCGTCATCGGTCAGCTTGCGAACGAAGTACGCGAGTACATCGAAAATGCACTTGCCGAAAAAGCTGAATCGGCGAAGAAGTCCGCTCTCGAAGCAAAGCTCCGTGAAGAGCGTCTTGACGTAACTATGCCCGGTACAGCACCGGCAATCGGCAAGCGTCATCCCCTCGCTCAGGTGCAGAAGGATATGGAAGATATATTTGTGGGAATGGGCTTCTCCATTGTTGACGGCCCCGAGGTTGAGTACGATTACTACAACTTCCAGGCACTCAATATCCCAGAAAACCATCCTGCAAGAGATACACAGGATACATTCTATATAACCGAAAATATTCTCCTCCGCTCACAGACCTCCCCCGTGCAGGTAAGAACCATGGAGAAGCAGCGTCCCCCCATCCGTATCATCTCCCCCGGACGGGTTTACCGCTCCGATGCAGTGGATGCTTCCCACTCTCCCCTCTTCCATCAGCTTGAGGGACTTGTGGTTGACAAGGGCATCACCATGGGCGACCTTAAGGGAACTCTCGAAACCTTCGCAAAGACTATGTTCGGAGAGGCAACACAGATACGTTTCCGTCCCCACCACTTCCCATTCACCGAGCCTTCCGCAGAGGTTGACGTTTCCTGCTTCGTATGCGGCGGCAAAGGATGTAAGCTCTGTAAAGGCGAGGGTTGGATCGAAATTCTCGGCGCCGGAATGGTACATCCCAACGTGCTTCGCGGATGCAACATCGACCCCGACGAATACAGCGGCTTCGCATTCGGCACAATCTCTGATTTTTTCTAAAGATACTTGAAGATACGAGGGTTTTGTGATATACTATTAAAGTAGATATTTATTATCAATACAATTTACCG
>JAZRPJ010000139.1:0-32107 GCA_045649205.1 Candidatus Flemingiibacterium sp. | reverse complement strand
CGGCAAGCTCTGCCGCAAGAGGCGTTGTATCCCCTTCAAAAATAATTCCGTAATTCATCGTTTTCCTCCGTGAAGATCACTTTTTATTATCTTTTCACGGAGGAAAATGTTTAAAACGTGTAATTTTCTTCTTGATATTTTGAATATTTACAAATATCCCTTGAAGCGGAAGAAAAAAAGTGGTATAATTTCAGTATAATGAAAAATTGTGTCCATATTTATGGCAGGAGAATGACCGTGGCAAAAAAAGTAATGATCAACATAAAATCCGCGCATTTTACGCCTAACGAATACTACGTTAAAAATGTTACCGTGGTAGACGTTTTCAGCGCGGACAATTTCGATTCCGTTAATGCACAGCGAATCGACATTGACTACGAGGGTACCCTTAAGACCAAGGGGGGAAGGCTGATTTTAGAATATGCCGAATCGGAGCTGACGGGAATGGAAGGGACTACTACCACCGTTTCCTTTGAGCTTGCACGTCCCGAGCTTGTGGTTATGAGCCGGACGGGAAGTGTAAACGGCACACTTTGCTTCGAAGACGGTGAGCGGATCATGTGTTCCCAGAACACACCGGAAATGGAGCTTCCACTTGTAATCGACACCGAACGGATGGAAAATACGCTTACCGAGGATGGGGGCGAGCTGAAGATCAGCTACGGCATGGAGTTTCGTGGCAGTCTTGTACAGCGCTCTCTTATGCATATTGCTGTAAGACCAGTTTAAAGATACATATATAGAGTACACTTAGTTAAGGAGGCAGACGTGGGAAACAAACCGATAACCGGCGGACAGTTCCGTACCGAATACAAAAATATAAAGCCCGGCGTCTACCTTTTTTACGGACCGGAAAATTTTCTGAAGCACCGTGAGCTTGAGGATATAAGAAAAAAGGTATGCGCAGACGAAGCTTTTTCCGATTTTAACCATTTCATATTTACCCGTGACAATTACGGGACGGAGGAGCTTAAATCAGCTGTTGAGGCCATGCCTATGATGAGTGAAATGAAGCTCATTGAGCTTTACGAGGTTCCTTTTTCCGAATACAAAAAGAAGACGGACACAGAAGGACTTGAGGCGGCACTTAAATTGGCATCGGAAAGCGATGATACGGTACTAATTATTTATACTACAGAAGAAAATTTCGACCCGGGGGAGGCAAAATCCCCCTCGGCTATGATGAAATTCTTTTCGGAATATGCACAGCCTGTTGAATTTCCTCACGAACCTACCGGACGTCTTACTACGTGGGTGGGGAAGCATTTTTCGGCAGGGAAAATAATCGCCGAGCCTCCGGAGTGTACTTATCTCATCGAAACGGTGGGACACGATATGACGACCCTGCACGGCGAGATTTCAAAGCTTATTGCATATTTAACCTACAAGGAACGGGATCGGCTGTATAAGGTTGATATAGACTATATCTGTCCTAAAAACAAGGAGATCGGCGCATTTGAATTTGCGGATGCGATTCTCGATTGTAACAGTGAGAAGGCTTTTTATATACTTGAAGATATGAAGATGAGAGGAGAGGCTGCGCCGGTAATCCTCGGCAGCATCATCAAGATTTACGCAGATCTGTATTCCCTTAAGCTTTGCGCCGAAGCCGGCATCTCGCACGAAGAAGCGGCGAAAAGACTCGGGATGCATCCGTACGTTGCAAAAATGAGGATGGCACGGGCGAAGACCTGCGAAAAAGCGGCTCTTGAAGAAATAATCTCGCTCTCTGCCGAAACTGACGAGGCTTTAAAATCAATGCCGCTTGACGAATATTTACTGCTTGAACGGCTTGTTGTAAGGTCGTTTCAATCAAGGAAAAGGAAAGTATTTTAAATTGAGCGAAAAGATTAAAATTGATATTCCCATCGCTGTTGAGGGAAAATATGATAAAATTAAAGTTTCTGCGGTGGTTGACGGTCAAATAATTGTTACCGACGGGTTTGGCGTCTTCGCTTCCGACGAAAAGGTGATGCTCATTCGCCGTCTTGCCGCACCGAAGGGGATCATCGTCCTTACCGACTCCGACGGTGCCGGGCTTGTTATAAGGAATTATTTTAATAAAATACTGCCGAAGGATAAGCTTTACCACCTTTATATCCCACAGATCATGGGTAAAGAGCGGCGTAAAAAAGTGCCCTCAAAGGAAGGGACACTCGGCGTTGAGGGAATGGAAGCGGAGCTGATCCGTGAGCTGTTAAAGCCCTTTGAATCGAGCGGTGACGGTATCAAATCCGGACGGGAACTCACAAAAAACGATTTCTACCGGGATGGGCTGTCCGGCAGTGATTCTTCGGCAAAGAAACGCCGTCGGCTTTGTGCTTACCTTTCGCTTCCCGACAATATGTCGGCAAATGCACTGCTCGCTGCAATAAATATGCTTGGCGAAGTGGATAAATACGAGGAGTTTTTAAAAAATGACTGCGAAAATTAAAGAGCTGTATCAAAAATACAGAGAGCTTATTGTATACATTTTCTTCGGCGGACTCACTACCGTTGTCAGCTTGGGAAGCTATTTTCTCTTTGCGAAGATATTCCATGTGCATTATCAATGGTCCCATTGGATATCCTGGGTTGCCGCGGTTGCATTCGCTTTTGTTGTAAACAAGCTCTTTGTTTTCAAAGATAAGGATATGAGTTCAGGCGGACTTTTCAGACAGATCTGGCAGTTTGTCAGTGTACGGATCGCTTCTGGCGTGCTTGAAGGTCTGCTTCTCAGCCTCATGGTGGAAATTCTTTTGGTGGGAGAGGGGATTTCCAAAATTATTGTAGCTGTGCTGACGGTAATAATCAATTACATAGCATCGAAGCTGTTTATCTTTAAAAAGAGGGATGGTGCTAAATGAAGCTTAAATTTACAGTAGAGGGGATGAGCTGTGCCGCTTGTTCCGCCTCTGTTGAAAGGGTAACAAAAAGAATAGCGGGTGTTTCATCCTCTGAAGTTAATCTTCTTGCCAAGACGCTTGTTGTCGAAGCGGACTCCGATTTGACGGGAGCAATATGCACAGCGGTTGAAAAAGCCGGATTTCATGCCATACCAACCGTAGAGAAAGCGGTCCCGATCAGTGCGGAGAATAACGACAAAGAGCAAAATTCCGCCGAAAGATCAATCAAATTCCGCCTTTTCGGATCGGTTATAATTTTAGTCCTGCTCATGTATCTTACAATGGGACATATGTTCGGACTTCCGACACCTCACTTTTTCCACGGGGAACAGAATATGCCTCTCTTTGCGCTGACGCAGTTCCTTCTGACATTGCCCGTAATCTATCTAAATCGGAAGTTTTATTTTGTGGGATTCAAAGCACTCCTTCACCGTGCGCCGAATATGGATTCCTTGGTGGCTGTAGGCTCCTCAGCGGCGGTGATATACGGTTTAATCGCCCTTCTTATCATGACATATTCCGCAGGTCACGGCGACTTTGAAACTGTGCGCTATTACGGCGAAAATCTCTATTTTGAGTCGGCGGCGATGATACTTACCCTTGTCACCGTGGGCAAATATCTCGAAGAAAAAAGCAAAAACAAGACAGGAAAAGCTATAGAAAAATTAATGAAGCTTGCCCCCGACACAGCCCTTGTAGAGCGTGACGGAAAATTCGTTGAAATAAAGTCCTCGGAGCTTAAAGTGGGTGATATTATTCTCATCCGTCCCGGTGAATCCTTGCCGGCTGACGGAATTATCGTAGACGGAAGTTCCTTTGTGGATGAATCTGCGCTTACTGGCGAGCCGGTACCGGTGGAAAAGACGGCGGGGGATCGCGTCATCGGTGCATCCATCAACAAAAACGGAAGCTTTAAGTACCGTGCCGAAAAGGTTGGAGGCGATGCCGCGCTGTCAAAAATTATCCAGCTCGTCCGCGATGCCGGTGCGACAAAAGCACCTGCGGCAAGGCTTGCCGACAAGGTAAGCGGCATATTTGTTCCTGTGGTTATGGGAATTTCGGCGGTTACGTTTATTGTATGGCTTATCCTTGGCGCAAGACTGGATTTTGCGCTTAACTGCGCTATCTCGGTGCTTGTTATATCCTGCCCGTGCGCTCTGGGACTTGCCACTCCGGTGGCGATCACCGTGGCGGTGGGAAGAATGGCGGAGAGGGGAATACTCGTAAAATCTGCCGAGGCACTTGAAATACTCCACGGAGTAAAGGCTGTCCTGCTCGATAAGACTGGCACTGTGACCGAAGGAAAACCGTCGGTTACCGATATAATTTCCGATGACGATAAAACCCTTCTTCACATAGCATCCTCTATTGAAAAGAGCAGTGAACATCCCCTTGGAGAGGCGATACGAAGCTACTGTATCGACCGAGGTTATGAAGGCGAAGCTGTCAGCGATTTTGCCGCCCTGTCGGGACGGGGAATCAAAGCCGTCATTGACGGGGCAACCGTCATTGGCGGAAACAGTGAGCTTTTGAGCGAAATGAACGTGGATTTCGCATCTGCGAAGGAAAAAATCGCAGAGCTTTCCCGTGAGGGAAAGACACCCATGCTTTTTGCCTATGACGGTAAATTTCTCGGCATCATCGCTGTGGCAGACAGAATTAAATCCACCTCAAAGGAAGCTATAGAGCGGCTGAAATCTCGCGGAATCGAAACGGTTCTTCTCACCGGTGACAATGAGATCACCGCTAACGCCATCGCAAAAGAAGCAGGTATCGACAAGGTCTATGCAGGGCTTTTCCCCGAGGACAAAGAGCGGATTGTATCCGAATACCGTGAGAAGGGAGTAAGGACGGCATTTGTAGGGGACGGAATCAACGATTCTCCGGCACTTGCCCGTGCGGACGTGGGAATTGCCATCGGATCAGGTGCGGATATTGCTATCGACAGCGCGGATATCGTGCTGATGAAAAGCGAGCCTCTCGATATCCCCGATGCACACCGTTATTCTTCGCTGACTTTACGGAATATCAAGCAAAATCTTTTCTGGGCGTTTTTCTATAACACACTCGGAATACCCGTGGCGGCAGGCGTTTTGTCCGCTTTCGGCATACTTTTAAGTCCGATGATAGGGGCGGCTGCCATGAGCCTTTCCTCTCTTTTTGTAGTTACAAATGCGCTAAGACTTTATAAAATAAAGATAAAATAGTATAGGAGTTTAATCATGAAAAAGACAATCAAAATCGAAGGTATGCACTGCTCCCACTGCTCCGGCAGAGTAACAAAGGCACTGGAGGCTCTGGGAATTTCAGCCCGTGTGGAGCTTTCCGAAGGCACGGCATATGTAGAGGGTGATCTGCCATCCGACGATATTCTTAAAAACACCGTTGAAGATCTGGGATTTGACGTTACGGAAATTTTATAATGCGTTCGGAAAATTCAGTTAAAAACAGTTTTTATGCCATTGTGGGACAGGTTATCAGCCTTGTCTTCGGCTTTATCACAAGAATTGCCTTTGTGCGTATTCTGGGTGAGGCGTACCTTGGCGTAAACGGCGTGTTTTATTCGATCTTGTCACTTCTTTCCTTAAGTGAGCTTGGTATGGGAGCGGCATTTACCTACTCCCTTTACCGTCCCATCGCTACAAGGGATAGGGCGGCAATCTGCCGGATAATGAATCTTTATGCCCTCGCCTACAAAATCGTTGCCGCGGCGGTATCGGTGCTGGGACTTTGTCTGATGCCATTTTTACCGCTTATTATGGGCGATGTTCCCGAGGTAGGAGGACTTGGCTTTATCTATCTGCTGTTCCTCGCAAACTCCGCGGCAAGCTATCTTTTTTCCTATAAGCGCTCACTTATTACCGCATCACAGCAGGACTTCAGAAATTCAATAAATATCAGCTTTTTCTCGGTTCTGCAAAATATCCTTCAGCTTCTTGTTCTCCTTATCACAAAAAGCTATATTCTATATCTTATCGTTCAGCTTGTGGTTACCGTGCTGTCGAATCTTTCGATTTCAAAGGTTGCCGGAAAGCTCTTTCCCTATCTCGGAAAAAGCAATGCTATGCCGACTGAGTCTGAAAAAAGTGAGATAAAGCGTAACGTCAAGGCAATGTTCATGACTCGCTTCGGAAGTGTGGCTGTCACGGGTACAGATAACCTGCTTATTTCAACCATTGACGTTATACTTGTGGGACTCTACTCAAATTATCTGCAGCTTATTCTCACTGTGCAGGCGATTCTGACGCAGATAATGAACGGCGTTACTGCCAGTGTCGGCAACCTTATCGCAGAGGGCGGCGGAAAACGCAGTGAGGTGTACCGTAATATCCTTTTTGCCGTAGCGTGGCTGTACGGATTTTCGGCAATTGCCCTTGATGCCTTGATGGGAAGATTTGTGACCATCGCTTTCGGACCGGGACTTGAAGTGCCCATTGCGGCGGTCCATGTTATGAGCCTTAACGTACTTCTCGGCGGACTTCGTCAGCCTAACATGATGTACATCAACGCCGGCGGTCTTTTTTCGAAAATTAAGTGGCGAGGCTTTGTGGAGGCAGCGGTTAATCTTGTTGTTTCAATTATCTTCCTGAAGCTTGATATGGGTCTTTTCGGAGTACTCCTCGGAACTACCGTATCCCATGTTTTTGTCGGAATCCCATGGGAAGCAAACTGCGTACTTACGGCTTGCCTCCGCGGAAAATGGTTCTTCTATTTTGACAGCATTATTTACCTTGCGGTAATCGGAATCACATGGCTCGTGAACGGATTTATCTGTTCCTTGATTCCTGCCGGGTTTATAGGCTTTGTTTTAGCCGTAATTATCACCCTTATTATTCCTAACGGTGTTTTTCTCCTGCTCTCACGGGGTACACCGCAGTTCAGATTTTTCTACGGTGTTATCATGCGGTTTGCGGGAAAGATTATCGGTAAAAAAGCATAAAAAACAGTCCATTTGGGTAATTCCCGGATGGACTGTCTTTTGTTTTAAATAAAAACAGCTCCGAGGCATTGCCTCGGAGCTGAAAATGAAAGGCTATTTCTGAGGAATGATGAGTCCGTAATCGCCGTCGTTGCGGCGGTACACAACGTTTACCTCTCCGGTTGCGGAATCGGAAAAGACAAAGAAACTATGACCAAGCAGGTTCATCTGCAGTATTGCTTCCTCGGGTGTCATTGGACGCAGGCTGAAGGCTTTTGTCTTGATTATAGGCTCGTCGTCGATTTCTTCAATATCCGCTTCGATGGGAAGGTTTGCGCGCAGTCGCTTTTCCAGCTTTGTTTTGTTTTTTCGAATCTGTCTTTCAATAGACTCTACCGCTAAATCGAGAGCATTTCTGAATGTAGTGTCGGTTTCTTCACCGCGGTAAAACATACCGCCTGCCATAATGGTGACTTCAACTCGCTCACGATTCTTCGGTGCGGAGAGCTTGACAGTAGCCGACGGTTCATCGCTGAAAAACTTGTCGAACTTGGCAAGCTTTGCTTCTGCAATAGGTTTGAAATCTTCCGGAACGGATAATTGTCTGCCTACGTAATTAATAATCATAAACTCTCCACCTTTATACTTGAAATTACGGAATCGCCGAGGCTTTGGAAAAGGGCACTTATGGGATTTTCGATGCTGTGTCTTTTCTCTTCCGCATATTAATTATAACACAAATTAAGTTAAAAGTCAATAGAAATATACAAAATATTAAAATTATTATTGTTAATAACAACATAAATTATAGCAAGATACAACAAATTTGCTGATTCTCAAAAAAAGTATCCATCTTATCCTGTTTACTCTCAAAACCCATTGACAGAAGGCTAAAAAAATGGTATAATATATAGTAAGTACGATTATACCCACGTACACTGAAATAATACATATTTTTTGGAGGATATAACAGTGGCAAACAAAATTCGCGCAGGTATCGTTGGCGCAACCGGCATGGTTGGTCAGAGATTTATCACACTTCTTGAAAATCACCCCTATTTTGAAATAACCGCTCTTGCGGCAAGTCCCCGCTCTGCTGGCAAGACCTATGAGGAGGCTCTCGGCGGCAGATGGAAGCTTCAGACTCCCATGCCCGAGTCCGTTAAGAACATGATCGTTATTGATGCTTCAAAGCTTGATGTTATGGCTGAGCTTGTTGACTTCGTGTTCTGCGCAGTCGACATGAAAAAGGACGAGATCAAGGCTCTTGAAGAAGCTTATGCAAAGGCGGAGATTCCCGTTGTTTCCAACAACTCCGCAAACCGTTGGACTCCCGATGTTCCCATGGTTATTCCGGAAATCAACGACGGGCATCTTGCTGTAATCGAATCCCAGAAGAAGCGCCTAGGCACAAAGAGAGGATTTATCGCAGTTAAGCCTAACTGCTCCATTCAGTCTTATGTTCCGGCACTCACGCCCCTTCTCAAGTATGAGCCTTACGAGATCGTGGCAACTACATATCAGGCGATCTCCGGTGCAGGCAAGACCTTCAACGAATGGCCCGAGATGATCGACAACGTAATTCCTTACATCGGCGGTGAGGAGGAAAAGTCCGAGCAGGAGCCTCTCCGTATCTGGGGTAAGGTTGTTGACGGGGAGATCGTGAAGGCTGATACTCCCGTTATCACAACCCAGTGTATCCGTGTACCCGTTTCCGACGGCCATACTGCCGCTGTTTTCGTAAAATTCAGAAAGAAGCCTACCAAGGAAGAGATCCTCAAGGCGTGGGCTGATTATTCCGGCAAGCCCCAGGAGCTTGAGCTTCCTCATGCTCCGAAGCAGTTCATTCATTACTTCGAGGAGGATAACCGTCCTCAGGCGAAGATTGACCGCGATCTCGAAGGCGGAATGGCTATCTCTCTCGGCAGACTCCGCGAGGATACCGTTTACGACTACAAGTTCGTAGGACTTTCCCACAACACTCTCCGCGGCGCGGCAGGCGGTGCGGTTGAAATCGCAGAGCTTCTTTACAGACTCGGTTATATAACCGCAAAGTGAGGACGAAAATGAAGCAGAATATACTTGTTGTCGGAGGCGGCGGACGCGAGCATACTATTGCGGCGACTTTAAAGAAATCCCCGAACTGCGGCAAATTATACATGGCTCCCGGCAATGGCGGTACTGCCGAAATCGCCGAGAATCTGAATATCAAGGCTACCGATATCGACGGTGTTGTCAAAGCGGCGAAAGAAAATAGTATTGATCTCGTTTTCGTTGCTCCCGACGATCCGCTGATGCTGGGAATGGTTGACAGACTTGAAGCTGAAGGAATCCGTGCTTTCGGTCCTCGCGCCAATGCGGCAATCATCGAGGGAAGCAAGGTCTTCTCAAAAGAGCTTATGAAGAAATACGGAATTCCCACCGCAAATTATGAGGTGTTCACCGATTCCGCATCGGCTATCGCATATATCGAAAAGCAGAATACCTTCCCGGCGGTTATCAAAGCCGAGGGGCTTGCCCTCGGTAAGGGCGTAATTATCGCCGAGGATATGAAGGCTGCCATTGACGGCGTTCACGAGATCATGGACGACAAGGTTTTCGGCGATGCCGGCAACCGTGTTGTTATCGAGGAATTTCTCACCGGACCTGAAGTTTCGGTGCTTGCATTTACGGATGGCAAGACACTAAAGACGATGGTTTCAGCCCAGGATCATAAGCGTGCTCTTGACGGCGACAAGGGACTCAATACCGGCGGTATGGGTACATTCTCCCCAAGCCGCATTTACACTCCCGAAATTGCCGAAGTTTGCATGAATACGATCTTCATCCCGACCGTTGAGGCAATGGCAAAAGAGGGAAGACCTTTTAAGGGCGTACTTTACTTCGGCCTTATGATAACAAAGAACGGTCCTAAGGTAATCGAATACAACGCCCGCTTCGGCGACCCTGAAACCCAGGTCGTGCTTCCTCGCCTTAAGACCGATTTCCTTGAAATTATCAATGCTGTTATCGACGAAAAGCTCGATACGATTGAAATTGAGTGGGAAAACAACGCCTGCGTATGCGTAGTTGCGGCGTCCGGCGGATACCCTGTTAAGTATGCCAAGGGATACGAAATTTCCGGCCTTGATGCACTTTCGGGCGAAGAGGATATCATGGTATATCACGCCGGCACAGAGCTTAAGGACGGCAAGATCCTGACCTCCGGCGGCCGTGTTCTCGGCGTATGCGCCAAGGGTGAAACCTTGGATGCGGCAATAAAGAAGGCATATGCAGCTATCGAAAAGGTAAGCTTCAAGGATATGCATTATCGCCGTGATATTGGTGTAAAATGAGTACGGATTCAAAAAAGGATTTGCTAACTTTGATTTCGGAAAAGCTTCCGAAGCTGTCAAAGGGTCAGAAGCAGATAGCGTCGTATATACTTGAGCATTACGACAAGGCGGCGTATATGACTGCCGGAAAGCTCGGTAGACTTGTTGGTGTTTCTGAGTCCACCGTTGTGCGGTTTGCCAATGAATTCGGCTTTGAGGGATATCCCGAGCTGCAAAATTCCCTTCGGGAGTTGATTCGAACAAAGCTTACCACTCTGCAGCGAATCGAAATCACCAATGACCGTATCGGAGATTCAGACCTTCTCGAAAAGGTGCTCATGAGCGATATGGACAAAATAAAGCGCACCTTAGATGAAATTGACCGAAAGAGCTTTAACGGTGCGGTTGATTCGCTTATTGAGGCAAAGACAATATACGTTATCGGAATGCGGTCATGTTCATCCGTGGCGGAGTTCTTGTTCTTCTACCTCAATCTGATTTTTCCCAATGTTAAGTTGGTGCGCACTACCAGCGGCTCGGAGATTTTTGAACAGATCTTGCGTATTTCATCTGATGATGTTATAGTCGGAATCAGTTTCCCGCGTTATTCGAAGCGTATAATAAACGCTCTCGAATATGCGAAAAGCCAATCGGCCCATGTTGTGGCTATTACCGACAGCGCATCCTCTCCTCTTGCCGCTTATGCGGACGATTTGCTTCTGGCAAAGAGTGATATGACGACATCCTTCGTGGATTCGCTTGTCGCTCCGCTTTCGATTATTAATGCCCTCATTGCGGCAATTGGAAAGAAGAAGAATACGGAAGTTGCCGCTGCTTTTGAGAGGCTTGAATCCATTTGGGATGAATATGAGGTATACGATAAATCCCATTCGGGCAGTTAAAAATATATCGCCACGTACTATTGTGCGTGGCGATTTGTGAAAGGTACTCCTTTGTAATGAAAAAAATAATTGTGGTCGGCGGCGGTGCGGCAGGCATGACGGCGGCGATCTTCGCTCATGAAAACGGCGGTGACGTTACACTTTTCGAGCGAAATGACCGGCTTGGAAAAAAACTGCTTATTACGGGAAAAGGGCGGTGTAATCTGACAAATGACAGCGATATAAATACTCATATCGAAAATATTCCCACCAACCCAAGGTTTATGTACGCCCCTCTTAACAATTTCTCCCCGAGAGATGTCATGGACTTTTTTACAGAGCTTGGCGTTCCGCTTAAAACGGAACGGGGAAACAGAGTTTTCCCGGTTTCCGACAAGGCGGCGGATATCTGCGGAGCACTGAAGCGTAAGCTCAATAGACTTGGCGTGAAAATCGTGACTGCCCGTGTGTCGGATGTAGAGAAAAACGGTGACTTATTCACAGTTGTCGCAGACGGTGATGAATATACTGCGGATGCGGTAATCATTGCAACGGGCGGTATGTCCTATCCGCTGACCGGATCAACCGGGGATGGATATAAATTTGCCGAAAAATTCGGACATACGATAGTCGCCCCCAAGCCTGCACTTGTGCCGGTGGAATGCTCCGACAAATGGGTAAAAGAAGCAATGGGGCTGTCACTCCGAAATGTGGCATTAACCGTTCTTGACGGCGAAAAAGAGGTCTATTTCGAGCAGGGAGAGCTACTTATCACCCATTTCGGTCTGTCCGGTCCCCTTGTTTTGTCGGCATCGTCCCACATGAAGGGACTGGGTGCGCGCAAATTCGGACTTGCCATCGACCTTAAGCCTGCTCTCGATTTTGCCACACTCGACAAACGGATTCAGACCGACTTTTCGAAGAATATAAACAGGGATTTCATTAATTCTCTCGGTGAGCTTCTTCCCACAAAGTTAATTCCGATAATAGTGAAGCTTTCGGGGATAGACCCGAGAGTTAAGGTGAATTCCGTTACAAAAGAGGAACGGCACAGACTGGTGTCACTTTTGAAGGCTCTACCGCTGACCGCTACAAAATTCCGTCCTATCGATGAGGCGATTATCACCTCTGGCGGCATTTCTGTTAAGGAGATTTCGCCTAAGACAATGGAATCGAAGTTAGTACCGGGACTGTATTTTGCAGGCGAAGTGATTGACGTTGATGCCTACATCGGCGGATTTAATTTGCAGATTGCCTTTTCCACAGCCAAACTGGCGGCAGAATCGGCGGTTTTCAGTTAATAAGGAGATAAGAAAATATGATTAGTATAGCACTTGACGGCCCCGGCGGAGCAGGGAAAAGCTCCCTTGCCAAGGAGATTTCAAAGCGGCTCGGGATAGTTTATCTCGACACCGGTGCCCTTTACAGAACGGTGGGACTTTATACCAAGAAGCGTGGTATCGACCCCAAGGATGAAAGCGGGGTTGCTTCAATTCTCGGCGACCTTGATATTGATGTGAAGATCGTCGATGGCGTACAGCAGGTATATCTAAACGGTGAATCGGTTGGCGAGGCTATCCGTACACCGGAAATGTCAATGTATGCCTCCGCGGTATCGGCACACCCCTCGGTGAGAGCCTTTCTCCTCGATACCCAGCGTGCTTTTGCCCGTCACAGCTCGGTGATTATGGACGGACGTGACATCGGAAGCGTGGTACTGCCCAATGCAGACGTGAAAATTTTCCTTACTGCCAGAGATGAAGTACGTGCCCAAAGACGCTACGATGAGCTTACCTCAAAAGGACAGATTGTTAAGCTCGAAGATGTCCTTGAGGATATGAAAAAACGCGATTTAGCAGACTCCACAAGAGCTGCAGCGCCTCTCAAAAAGGCGGATGATGCCGTACTTCTCGACAACAGTGACCTTGATTTTGAAGGCACAGTCAAGGCGGCACTTGATATAATCGGCAGATGTCCGAAACAATAAAATATATTGAAGGTAATTCAGATGAACATTTACAAGGGGGCAAAAAAGGCCCTGGAGGGCTTTGCCAAATTGGTTTTTAACATTCACGTCCATGGTAGTGAAAATGAGCCTACAGAGGGCGGATATATAGCTATAGCCAACCATATAAGCTTTGTTGACGTTTTTGTTACGGCAGTGGCCGTCAAGCGGCAGATTCGTTTTATGGCCAAGAAAGAGCTTTTTAAAATTCCGCTTCTCGGCGGTCTGTTAAAGTCACTTGGCGCTTTTCCCGTTGACAGAAAAAAGAACGCAACAGCCGCTTTGAGGACTTCTATCTCCCTACTTAATTCGGAAGAAGTTGTGGGAATATTTCCTCTTGGAACACGCACAAGCGGAATGAAGTTTGATACTCTCGCAAATATGGTAAAAGGCGGTGCCGCTATGGTATGCTACCGTGCAAAAGCGCCGGTGCTTCCCATGTTTATTTCCACTAAAAACGACAAAGCTTGTCTTTTCAGACGTATTGACATCTATGTTGGAAAACCTATAGCTTATGAAGAATTCGGTTTTACTGATGGCGGAAACGGTGAATATATGAAGGGTGCCATGCTGATGTTTGAGAGGATCTGCGACCTTATGCCTCCGGAGAGGAGAAGCTGATGGGGGTCACAGTTGCAAAGCTTGCGGGCTTCTGTTTTGGTGTGAGCCGCGCCGTGGAAACGGTGGAGAAATCCATAAAAGAGGGCGGAAGCGTCTATACCCTCGGCAAGCTGATTCACAACCCCGGATTTATCCGCGACCTTGAAAATCGCGGGGTGAAGGCCATTGATCTTTCGGAGATTGAGGGGATTTTTGCAAAAACTGATGAAGGCAATCCTACGATAATATGCACCAGAGCACACGGAATCACCTGCGATGTTGATGCGCGGCTTCATGAGCTGGAAGCGAAGAATCCCTATTTTAAAGTTATCGACTGTACTTGTCCTTACGTCAAGAAGATTCACAAAATTGCCCGTGACCAAACTAATGAAAATACAGTTCTGTGTGTTCTCGGCGACGGAAAGCATCCGGAAGTGGAGGGAATCGTAAGCTACGCACGGTGTGAATATGTGGTAGGCGTCAGTGCCAAAGAGCTGTATGAAACCCTGAAGAATCGAAATCTTGATGAAAAACAACCTATTTTGGTAGCTCAAACGACGCAAAACTTAATAGAATGGAAAAAAACTATAAATTTTTTTGAAAAACTATATACAAATGCGAAAATTTATGATACAATATGTAGTGTAACAGAAAATAGGCAGGATGAAGTTTTGAAGCTATCCCGAAAAATGGATATGATGATTATTATTGGCGGCAAAGAGAGTTCCAATACGAACAAGCTCTATGACATCAGTAAGGAAAACCTTGAACTATCGTTTTTGATTGAAGATGCTTCCTCCATTCCGCTCCAGTATGTTAAACCCCATATGAAAGTGGGAATTGCCGCAGGAGCTTCAACTCCGGGCAAAATTATTGAGGAGGTTCAAACCATTATGAGTGAGAACATTGAAAAAACATTTGAAGAGATGCTGGAAGAAAGCATCAAACCTATTAAGAACGGAGATTGCGTGACCGGATATATCACATCGGTTTCTGATAATGAAATCCACGTTGACATTGCTGGCGTTAAGTTCACCGGTATTATTACATACGATGAACTTACAGATGACCCCTCCGTTAAGCTTGCTGACGTTTACAAAGTAGGCGACGAGATCGCAGCAAAGGTCATCAAGGCAAATGACGCTGAAGGTACTGTAGCTCTTTCCAAAAAGAGAATCGACGTTGACAAGAATTGGCAGGTCGTTGTTGAAGCTTCTGCTAACAACGAGATTCTCGAAGCTAAGATCATTGAAGTTGTAAAGGGCGGTATCATCGGACTTTGCGACGGTGTGCGTGTATTTATTCCCGCATCCCAGTCCGGTCTTCCCAAGGATGCTGATCTCCATGCACTTCAGGGTCAGGTTAAAAAGGTTAAGATCATTGATATCAACGAGCAGAGAAAGCGCGTTGTCGCTTCTATCCGCGTAGTTGAAAGAGAAGAAAATAAGGCTAAGCGTGATGCTTTCTGGGCACAGGTTGAGGAAGGTCAGTCCTACCGCGGCGAGGTTAAGAGCCTCGTTAGCTACGGTGCATTCGTTGACCTCGGTGGAGTTGACGGTATGGTTCACACCACCGAGCTTTCCTGGAAGCGCATCAAGCATCCTTCCGAGGTTGTTAACGTTGGTGATGTGATTGATGTTACCGTTAAGAGCGTTGACAAGGAAAATAAGAGAATTTCTCTTACCTACAAGGCTCCCGACCAGGATCCCTGGAAGATCTTCACCGAAAAGTATGCTGAAGGCGATGTTGCAACTGTAAAGATCGTTTCTCTCATGGATTTCGGCGCATTTGCGGAAGTTGTTCCCGGTGCTGACGGACTTATCCACGTTTCTCAGATCGCTACCCAGAAGATTGCAAAGCCTGCAGACGTTCTCAAGGTTGGCGATGAGGTTGAGGCTAAGATCACCAAGATCGATCTTGATGCTCACAAGATCAGCCTTTCCATAAAGGCACTTCTTGAGCCTGCTGTTGAGGCTGCTGAAGAAGTTGCTGAAGAAGCTGCTCCAGAGGCAGAAGCTCCCGTTGAAGCAGAAGCAACTGAAGAAGCTGCTGAATAATTAAAAAATATGTTAGGATACGGTGGGATTAGCCACCGTATCCTTTTTTGTATAAAAAACGCATACGATTCTAATTTGAACCGTATGCGAATATTTATATAAAGACAGTTTACGCTTGGCGACCCATTTCGGCAAGACAGTGCTTACATACAAGCTTTCCCTTGAACATAACTACATCATCTGCATTCCCGCAAAAAAGGCAGGCAGGGACATATTTCTTAAGGATAATCTTGTCATCGTCCACGAAAATTTCAATGGAGTCCTTATTTTGAATGTCCATTTTGTTACGAAGCTCTATGGGAAGCACAATTCTTCCAAGTTCGTCGATTCTTCTGACAATTCCAGTCGATTTCATTGTATCACCTCATAATTAATAATAATCACTGTATACACCATAATTACCATTATATGTATATTTTATCACACATCGGAAATAAAGTCAAGCCTTCAATTTTAAAAATACTGTACAAATTTGTCGATTTTGAATTGTTTATATTGACGATTGGCGGCGAAAAAAGGCGAAAGGAATAATTATTTTATGCTATCTGTTGCTTTTTCTGTAATCTGCTTGATTTCAATTATATGGTCGGTTTTCACGGGTAACACCGAGGCGGCGGCATCCGCACTGCTAATGGGTGCACAGCGTTCTGTGGAGCTTACAATTTCCCTTGTGGGAATTATGAGCTTGTGGAACGGTGTGATGGCGGTACTCCGAGAAGCCGGTGCTATTGAAAAGCTTTCTAAATTTTTGTCGCCAATAATGAGGCTCATATTTAAAAATCCGTGCAGTGAGGCGGTTGCCTGCCTCTCGGCGAATATGCTCGGAATCGGCAATGCGGCAACGCCCCTTGGCATTTCCGCACTGAAAAAGCTTCAGAACGGACGGGAAGAAATTACCGACGATTCGGTTATGCTGACGGTTTTATGCTGTGGGGCGGTATCAATAATTCCCACTACTATTTTTGCCCTTCGCAGAAGCGGCGGCGGGGATCTTTTGTTCGAGCTTTTACCGGTAATATGGCTTGTAGGAATCATCGGAACGCTGTCATCTGTGATTTTTACAAAGCTTTTTGCCGCGCTGTGGCACAGAATGGGTAAGTGATATGATTGAAAAAATTACGGCATCTGTTGTCCCGATTATATTGGGGATTGTGGCGATAATTATTCTTCTTTCTAAAAAGCCCATGTACGATAGATTTATCTGCGGCATCAAGGAGGGAAGCCGGACAGCATTGGGACTGTTCCCGACGCTCTGCGCACTTATGTCCGCGGTAGCATTATTTTCGGCGAGCGGTGCATCGGAGGGACTTGCGAAATTACTGTCTTATGTGGGAATACCGGATGGACTTTCGGGATTTCTTATTATGCGCCCCATTTCCGGCGGTGCTTCCTATGCTATGCTGTCCGATATTTTTACAAACCACGGTGCTGACAGCTTGACGGGAATAACTGCCTCTGTTATCATGGCGACTTCCGATACCATGATTTACATAATATCCGTATACCAAGGGGGTGTGGGTATAAAAAAATCCCGTTATACCTTGCCGGCGGCGATCTGCTCAGCTATTGTCACTACTGTGGCGGCAATCGGTATATGCGGAATTTTCTTTGGATGAAGCTTTATTCGCTAAAACCGTCGAAATCAAGGTAGTCGCCCATGATCCTCTTTGCAAAGGAAAGCATCTGATCCGGGGAGGCATAGGAGCCGTAGAGCTTGCCTGTGCCGTGTGTTTTTGCCTTTTCGGTGGTGTAATCTTTGAGAAAATAAAGATGCGAATTATAATAGCTCGGACCGTAGAAAAATGCGGTGGGAGTGAATTTGGGATTATCAAAAGTGACATCACCTTCCACGCATCTCACGATGTCAAAGGTGAAAAATCCGCCCACCATGTTCTGCCAATTTTCCATGGCTGATAAAATATTTCCCAGGGAATAAATACAGAGAGTGCTGCCTTTTGCCGTTTCGATAATTTCAATTGGCTGGAGTACATGGGGATGGTGACCGAGAATTACGTCAACGCCGTTTTCGGAAAGCAGCTTTGCCACACTCCGCTGTTCTGCGGAGGGGCTTGTGTGGTGTTCAATGCCCCAATGGATTGAGCATACTGTTATATCGGCAATTTCCTCGGCAATTTTTGCTTGTCGTATGATATCGGATTCGTTTATATATGGGATCACAAGCTCGGACTTGGAAGGCAGTGCGTGACCATTAGTTCCGTAGGTATAGGACAGCAGGGCTATGGTTATGCCCTCTTTTTCTACCGTGCGGATATGATCGAAGTCTTCGCGGCTATAATATCCGCCGATGGTGGTGACACTGCTCATTTCTTCGGAATTGTAGAAGTCCAGGGTCGCCTTGTATCCCGCGGAACCTTTGTCAAGCGTGTGGTTATTTGCAATGTTTATAATGTCAAAGCCGACATCCCGAAGATCGCGTCCCAGATCCTGGGGAGAATTGAAATTAGGCCATCCGGAAAGCTGATATCCATCACCGCACATGAGAGTTTCCTGATTTATAAACGATAGATCGAAGGATGCAATATAATCTGTCACATCGGCATACATGGGTTTAAAGTTGTACGGACGGGTTTCATCGGTGGCGCGGTTTCTTGCATCAATATAGATACAGGGATGAATGACATTGTCGCCCGCCGCGAGGAAGGAAATACGGACTTCTTTCGGCGGCTCGGCAGTGGTGTTTTCTTCGGTGACTTTATGAGGCTTTGGGGGAGCGGTGGAGATCGCCGGGGGATTATTTTCATAATCCACACTGGGGAAAAGCACCGGTTGAGATATATCATTGCTTTGCCGGCATGCAGTTAAGGTTAGTGTTATCAGCATGATAAATAGGATGATTTTTTTCATTAATTCGCCCCCATAATCTTTACTACACATATATTATACCACCTCAAAGGATTCATATAAAGGCGAATTCGTAAACTTTTTAAAAATAAGGTTGCAATAAGTCGGGAAATGTGATAAAATGTCTATAGATGTCGAAAAAGGAGTGAGTATTATCAAGCACTTTTTCATTGTAAATCCTGCAGCAGGAAAAGGGAAGATACAGTCCTCTCTTCTTGGTGCGATAGAAGATGCCTGCCATGTGGCAAAGGCAGATTACGAAATATATAAAACAGCCGGCAAAGGCGATGCTGCTCGCTTCGTGCATGAAAAAATAAAGGAAAGGCCCGAGGGCGATGTTTTTCGTTTCTATGCCTGCGGCGGTGACGGTACACTCTGTGAGGTAGTAACCGGTGCTGTAAACCGTTGCGATTCTTCTGAATCTGCTATGATTCCCGGAGTTGAAATCGGCTGTATACCCATAGGTACGGGCAACGATTTTGTCAGAAATTTCACCTCTCCGGAATTTTTTATGGATATCACAAAGCAGATTCTCGCCGACAGTATACCGATTGACTGCTATTCATGGGGAGAAGAAAAATACGGCTTGAATATGGTCAATATAGGATTTGACTGTGAGGCGGCATTTAAAGCTTCGGAGTATAAAAAGCATCCGCTTATCATGGGAACGTTTGCGTATATTTTCGGGGTGGTATCCACACTTATAAAGAATCTTGGATGCAATGTCACGGTACAAAAAAATAATGGAAGAGCCGAAAGCAGAGAGTTTCAGCTGGTCAGTGCCGCTAACGGCGGTTTCTGCGGCGGCGGTTTTCATTCCGCGCCGGAAAGCTCTCTTGATGACGGACTTCTTGATGTAAGCCTTATTAAAAAAGTTTCAAGGCTTGAGTTTCTACGCCTTGTCGGACGGTATAAAAAGGGAACTCATTTAAGCACCAGACTTGGCAAGCGAGTCGTTGAATACACTAAAGCCAAAAGCGTGGATTTCTTTTTTGAAAAGCCTACCAATGTCTGCATTGACGGTGAGATTTCAGAAATGGACAGCCTTCATATTTCCGTGGTGCCGAAAAGCATTGCCTTTGCGGTTCCCGTGGGCTGCCGTATCAGAAAAGCATAGTTTTTCCATAAATTTGCCTCTGTTCAAGGAAGGAACAGAGGCACGTTTTTTATTCTTCATTCCATTCATATACCACTTCGGTATCGCCGGGCAGGTCACATAGACGAAGGAGCATATATTCGTGATATGGGTCATCGTAGGGCATTGTGTATTTATAGGTGGGATTTGGCAGATAGTATAGGGTCAAGGGTTGACCGGATGTTTGATCATATGCTTCGATTTGATTTTTATTGAGGGCATGGGTTGAGAGATTTTCAGCATACCCCAATGGGACTGTTGCAAACTGCGACAGGGAAATAATGACAGCCAGAGTCGGCAGCAGCTTGAATTTTAAAATTTTTGCAAGAACAATGGGAAGAACAATGCACAAAATTGCGAGTAAGGACATCAAGGAGATGTCCTTAAGATTTGTCAACAGAAGCATACCGCCTACTGACGAAAGGACAGCGTATAAAGTTCCGTAAGGCTGTTCGATAATGGCTCTTGCCACAGGAACGATAAGCATAAGGAGCGATACGGTGAGGGTTCGCGCCCCGAATTCGGGGGAAATCGCCATAGCGCACTGCATAGCCACAGCACCCCAAAGGAAATAGAGGTTGTCCGCTTCCTTGTTTTTAAAATAGTCCCATATGGAATATACAAGGACAGCAATCAGCGGAACAGATAAAATAACGGGAATGATGAGATTTCCAAAGACGTCGGTTCCGGTAATAAGGATATAGGAATATATCACAGCGGCGATACCGCTTACAGCCGACAGAGCAGGCTTCTTTTTGTAGGAACGGAATACAACTATAATCATTGCGGCAAGAATAACTGCTCCCATTCCGCTTTTAGCGAAGATTACGTGTATTAGCTCCGAATCATTGTGTAGGATGCGCTCTAATATGTTCATGGAGTAGAAATCGGGGTAAAATTCGGTTCGTGCGGCAGTTCCGGGGGAGAAGAGAAGTGTGGCAAAACCTGCCGCCGATGCTATGATATTGGTACAGATCGGAATAATTAATTTGTGCTTTTTTGATATGAGTGCAGTCACTGCAAGCCAGAGTGTGGCAAGAAGAAGTGCCGCCGATGCCTGCTCAGTGGTGGCACTTCCGATGAGCGCAAGCGGAATGAGTGGATAGAAGCCGCGATTCCGTTCAAAGGCACGTCTTGCAAGATAAACATAGAGTAAGGTGAGGGTGGCGGGGTAGAGATAGTTAAGAGAGCCGGTTGCCCAGTAAACGGTCTGGCGGAGAATGACAATATCGGTGAAGGAAAAAATGGCTAAAACGGCGATCAGCGCGTTTTTATAAGCTTCACGGTCGGCATTTGTACGGTATTGGCGTGATGCCAATTTAGCGAGAATTACGGCAAGCCCTGCCATAAGAAGTACGGCGGATATTCGCCACACATTAAAGTTTATGCCGAGAAGAATTTCGTCGATGAGGTGAACGAGTGCCCTGCCGTTGGTCTGCATATAGTGGACTATATTTTCGGAGAGCATATATTCGGGACCGTTCTTTAAAAAGGCGGCATAGTAATAATCGTCACCGAAATAATTGGTAAAAAAGCAGGTTAGAGTGTGTATCAGCATGAATGCCGTAAGGGCAAGGATATGTCGGTAGTTATACAGTTTTTTCGTCAAAATTGCACCTCCAAGGGAGATTTATATAACTATATTCTACCATATTTGTTATCTATAGTCAAGTAGTATTATGACCTATTATGATAAGATAGCACCGCGGTAATAGTAGGTGAGAATTTCTTCGTAATCCTTTCCGGATTTCGCCATAGCTTCAGCTCCGTACTGACTTAAACCCACGCCGTGCCCGTAGCCTTTGGTGCAGAAGAAAAGCTTGTCACCTTGACGCCATACATCGAGGTCGGTGGATTTAAGTGAAAAGAAGCTTCTTGCTTCATTTCCCGTGAAGGTTATGTTTCCGATTTTAAGGGCATCACATCTGCCGTTTTTGTTTTCGGTAACGGATATATCAAGATTGCCGTTGTAGCTGTAAAATGCAGATTTGAGCATATTTTTTACTTTTGAGAGCGGGAACGATACGGTTTCTGCCGATGTATCTTCCGGAGAGCTTACGGCGGTTAGATAGGGAAGCTGACTCATCCAGACTTCGCCACTGTCCTCGGTGGATCCGTACGAGCTTGAATGCCATACGGCGAGAATTTCCTCACCGTTATATGTCATCACCTCTCCTGCGGTGGAGTATACAGCGTCTTTGACCGCCCACAGTGCGGCTTCAGCGTAATTATCACCGAAGCGTTCGGCAAGTTCTGATTTTGTGGTATAACCGCAGCAATGAAAGATATCGATGCACACATCTGCACCGTTTTCATGGGGATGATAATTATTGTCAAGACAGTAGTGCATATATGTCCGTGCGGCGACTGCCTGGGCACGGAGTGCTTCTCTGTGAAAGGTATGGGGCATTTCGTGGAGTACCACACCGGTTACATAGTCTTCCACAGTCATTACACTTACTGTGTTCCCGTCATAGAATTGAAGGGAAGGCGGGATAGATTTTAGAGAGGAGACAGCATTTGACGGCTTTAATACGGATATTGTTGCTAAAATTGCAAGTGATAATGACAAAAAATTCATTCTTACCCCCTTTTTTCTCGGTGAAAACATGAAAAATAAAAAGCATCTGCAATTTTTTTGCTTTTACTCTTGCATTTTATTGTAATATATGGTATAATTGTTCTATCTATTAATTTAAGGTGGGAGATTACCATGCCAAACCCTTTAGGAAATTCCTTTATCAGAAACCCCATAAGTGAAAATACAGATATTTTCGACTCCCTTCTTACGGGATGCCGTGAAAATTATTCTATACCTGCGGCTGCGTTTACCAACTACAATGTTAAGCGCGGTCTTAGAAATCCCGACGGCACGGGTGTTATGGCGGGTATTACAAAAATCGGTAATGCTCACGGATATATTATCAACGAAGGCGATAAAATTTCAATCGACGGTGAGCTTTACTACCGCGGATATAATGTCGCCGATCTTATAAACGGCTATATTGCAGAGGGCAGATACGGCTTTGAAGAAACTGCGTATATACTTTTTTTCGGCGATCTCCCCTCAAAGAAGCAGCTCGCGGATTTTGATGCTCTTCTCGATTCTTACCGCTATTTGCCTCCCCGTTTCACCGAGGATGTGATCATGAAAGCGCCTACTCCTTCGCTGATGAATAAAATCGCGACCAGTGTGCTTTCACTGTACGCCTACGACGAAAATCCCGACGAAACCAGCCTTGAAAATATGCTTCGCCAGTCCATGCAGCTTCTGGCAAGACTGCCGATTATTGCGGCGCAGGCGTATGCATTCAACCGCAGCCATTTCTACGGCGAAAGCCTTAATATTCACAATCCCCAGAATAATCTGTCAACGGCGCAGAACTTTCTTCGTATCATGCGTCCTGACTGCAGCTATACCGAGGAAGAGGCGAAGCTTCTTGACCTTTGTCTTGTGCTTCATGCAGAGCACGGCGGGGGTAACAACTCTGCCTTTACCTGCCGCGTGGTATCCTCATCCGGTACGGACAGCTATTCCGCTATTGCGTCGGCAATTTCATCCCTTAAGGGACCGAAGCACGGCGGTGCAAACATAAAGGTTTGCCAGATGTTCGACTGCATAAAGGCCGGTGTTTCCAAGTGGGATGATGACGATGAAGTTACATCTTTCCTTGAAAAGCTTATTAAGGGCGAAGAAGGCGACCATTCCGGACTAATCTACGGCATGGGTCACGCCATTTACACCCTTTCCGATCCCCGTGCAGTAATGCTGAAGAAATACGCCAAGGAGCTTGCAAAGGGAACAGAGTACGAGAAGGAATTTGCACTTCTTGAATCTGTTGAAAGACTTTCTCCGGCGGTTTATTCGAGATTCAAGAAGCTTGATAAGAATATATGCGCCAATGTGGACTTGTATTCCGGGCTTGTCTACCGTATGCTGGGAATACCCGAGGAGCTTTACACCCCTCTCTTTGCTATTGCGAGAATTGCGGGCTGGTGCGCTCACAGAATCGAGGAAGTTACCACCGGTAAGAAGATTATCCGCCCGGCTTACAAAGCTATTGCGAAGAGCAGGGAATACACAGCTCTTGATGACAGAAACAAATAATAAAAGGCGGGCAGTTTGGTCTGCATTCTTAGCGGAGAAAAGACAGGAACAAAAAATCGGCGGAGAACTTGTTTTCTCTGCCGATTTGTGTTATAATGGTGCTATCGAAAAGCCTCCCTTGTGTAAAGGGAGGTGGCAGCCGAAGGCTGACGGAGGGATTGTAAAAAGCCCCAAATAGCAGGAAACAATCCCTCAGTCGCTAACGCGACAGGTCCCTTTACACAAGGGAGCCTTTGGACGCTCTCGTGCATCTTTAGGGGTATGGGCTTCGCCCGAAGCCTTTGTAATACAAAGGCGAAACTGGCGATAAAGCAGAACGATAAATAACAAATTCGTTGAACGGAGGTAGTAAAGTGAAATCGGCAAAAATCGTCGGCATTGTTTTTGCTGTATGCGGTATTTTATTTGCAATCATCGGAACAGTTTCAGGTATTGTTCGCTTGATGGAAAAAGATGATTGTAAATATGCAACAGCTTACATTGTAAAAATCGATGAGAAAAAAACAGGAGATCCCGAATTTCCTATCGAACATACAACATATGTTGAGTTTGATATAAACGGAAATCGAATTACAACTAAATTGAATACGTACAATTCAAGTTTCTATATTGGAAAAGAAATTGAAGTGTACTACTTTGAAAACGATTTGCAGACGGTATATGAAAATGGGAGTGAAGCTCTTTTCATAGTTTATGCATTAGGTGGAGTGGTATTTGCGGCAATAGGGTTGCTGTTAATAATCAAAAATAAACATTCAATGCAAGAGTAATATATGTTTCATACATAATAAGCAATCCCCGGCAGACTTTAAATCTGTCGGGGTTACTTATTTGTTTACAGCGGAGCAATTATTAAATAACTGATCATAATTTTCCGCTAATTTTGTACACCCTTTGATCTGCTCGCCTTTTTAATTCAGTTCTGCTTCTGAACACTCTTGTACTCATCGTAGTATTTATAGAAAGGGCATCTTCCCGTAGGACTTTCCATCATTCGGTAGTATTCGTCCTCGTCGAGGGATGCGATGCAGACATTATCCTGCATATCGTCATCCCAGTCGAAAAATTCGCAGGTTTCGCAGGACTGCTTTATCGGTTTCTTTGTTGCCATGAAAAAGCACCTCCAATCTTCTATGATTATATCACCAAATTGTAGTTTTGTCAATGGTTATGCCGGCTTCAGGGAAAAATAATGAAATCAAAAAATGAACCGACAACAGAGAAATAGGGGCAAAAACGAGCGAAAATGAGCGAAATCGAGAGCTTTTAATATGCTAAATTGAAATTTTGAAATTTTTTTCTAAAAAAGGCTTGACAATGGTAAAGTTATGTGATATAATATCTCATGTTGAATAATGCCCGGCTGTGATTAACCCACGCAGGACAGGCAAATTAAAGTAAATAATTTTTTTGAAAGGAATCCAGATTATGTCCACATACATGGCTAAAAAGGAAACCGTTGAGCGCAACTGGTATGTGATCGATGCAGCAGGCAAGCCCCTCGGCAAGACTGCAGCTCTCGCAGCTACCATCCTCAGAGGTAAGCACAGACCCGAATACACCCCCCACGTTGATTGCGGCGAATTCGTAATCATCATCAATGCAAAAGACGCAGTTCTTACCGGTAAGAAGCTTGAGCAGAAGAAGTATTACCATCATTCCGGTTATATCGGTGGTCTTAAGGAAGTAAGCTACAAGACTCTCATGGCAACCAAGCCTGAGTTTGCTATGCAGCACGCAGTTAAGGGTATGCTCGCTAAGAATAAGCTCGGCGACGTACAGATTAACCGTCTTAAGGTTTACGCAGGCTCTGAGCACAATCAGCAGGCACAGAAGCCCGTAGCGTACCCCGCAGAATAATCGAAAGGAGATAACACATAATGTATACAAGTGCAAAGCCGTACTTCTACGGCACCGGCAGAAGAAAGAAATCCGTAGCTCGTGTACGCATCGTACCCGGTACAGGCGTTATCACCGTAAACGGCAAGACCATTGACGAATACTTCGGTCTTGAAACTCTTAAGCTCATCATCAATCAGCCCTTCGGCGTAACCGCTACTGAAGGCAAGTTCGATATCATCGCTAACGTTAAGGGCGGTGGACTTTCCGGTCAGGCAGGCGCGATCCGTCACGGTCTTTCCAGAGCTCTTCTTCAGGCTGACGAAACCTATCGTCCTGCTCTCAAGAAGGCAGGCTTCCTCACTCGTGACCCGAGAATGAAGGAAAGAAAGAAATACGGTCTCAAGGCAGCTCGTCGCGCAAGCCAGTTCTCCAAGAGATAATTTATTATCTTCAAAAAATTCAGCACTCACTTCATTGGTGGGTGTTGTTTTTTTCAGCGTTTTTTATATTTTCTATTGCTTTTTTGTCCGTTTTGTGCTATCATATATATATCTGAATAATATTAAAAACTGCTACCGAGTAGTAGAATGTTAAAAGCATTCGTTTACACATCATTAGGTCTTAGAAGATGTGTATGCGGATGCTTCTTTTTCGGGGGGTATGATGTTTAAAAAGTATTTTTCAAAGACAGAAATTATATTATGGTCTTTATCGGTAACGTTTATCGCGGTATCGTTTTGCGTATTTGACAGAGAAAACTATCTTACTTTAATAGCCTCATTGATTGGCGTGACTTCGCTTATTTTCAATGCCAAGGGAAACCCTTTCGGTCAACTGCTGATGGTGATTTTCAGCTTGCTGTATGGGGTCATATCCTATACATTCGCTTATTACGGTGAAATGATTACATACCTTGGCATGACAATGCCGATGGCGATTTTTGCCCTTGTGTCGTGGTTAAGAAACCCTTATAAGGGGAAAAGGGCAGAGGTAAAGGTAAATACGGTAAGCAAAATTGAAACTCTGTTTATGTGGGTACTAACGGGGATAATTACCGTTTTGTTCTATTTTATCTTGGATTATTTTGGGACTGCGAATATTGTGCCGAGTACAATATCTGTGACAACAAGCTTTCTGGGGGTATATCTTACATTCAGAAGAAGTCCGTATTTCGCATTGGCTTATGCGGCAAATGACATTGTTTTAATTGTTTTGTGGGTAATGGCGAGCGTATGCGATATAAGATACATCTCGGTAATCGTTTGTTTTATTGCATTTCTCATAAATGATATTTACGGATATTTCAGTTGGAAGAAAATGAGAATAAGGCAGAATAAAGGGGAATGATAAAGGGTGGCAGTTCACCAATAAAGTGACCTGTTTTTTAGAGCCGACTGTTGACATTCGATTAGTAAAATGGTATAATATATATTAAGTAAAGTAATATATTTCATGCTTTGCAAGGCAACATTATTGAAAGGATGATGCACATTATGAAAAAACTGAAGCTTATTTCACTTGTTCTTGCTCTTTCTGCAGTTCTGAGCTTTTCTGTCGGCTGTAATAGTGGTTCGACTCAGGATGGCGGGGATACTTCCGATACAAGCGCAGCTCCATCTGACACAACCGTTCAGGTGGATGAAGATACTACATCCCCCATTGAAACCGAGCCGCCCACATTTTCAAATGACCCGAAACCTATTGTATATCCCGAATTTTCAGGAGTTGTGCTTTCTCTTTCTGAAGACGCATTTAATACATATGATTTCGGCGCCGACGGCAATACCCAGGTTACCGATATTTTGATTGACAGTGGCAGTGTTTCTGTCGACAAGCTTAAGGCGATCGAAGACAAGGAGCTTCTTGTCTGGATAGCTACCGACTTCCTTGAAGATCGCGACGCTGTTAAGTCGAATGTAGACAGAATCATCGCCGAGTACGGTGAGTATATTGACGGCGTTGAAATTGATTTTACCAATATCTTCGGTGTGGATTCGTACAATGATGCAGATGATGGTGAGCTGTATTATGCAGCATACGCCGCTATAACGGAGTTTATGGGTGAAATACATGAGCTGACCGCTGCGGCAGATCTTAGCTTGTCTGCACGTGTTGGTTCTACCATTGAAACCAATGCCGACTACGGCTTGAATGTGGCAAGCTGGGCGGCTAAAGGCTATGTGGAGAGAGTAGCTCCCACTGCCGGCGGCGATGCTACCGACACGGGTATGCCCATAAGACTTTGGGCTTCGGTTCTCAATACATGGGATGAAGAAAATAAGCCTTTTGTTGTTGAACTGACTCCTCGAATCGAAGCATCCCTTTATCCTTATCCCGATTCACCTGCGGTGCCCCAGAACCGTGAAACCGTTATCGGCACGGCAGCACTGATGTTAGCTCAAGGTGCAGATAAGATATGCATCGACAGCTCTGCGGCAGTTGACGGAGTCCTTTCCGTGATAGGTTCCTATGATGCTGCAAAGGCAGAGAACCGCCGCCTTATCCATACAGTTAATCCATATGTTTCAAAGTGGAGCAATACACTTAATTTCCCGGTGACCAGACCGAACTGGACGCAGTATGTCCTCCATGTGCCAATCGGACCCATTGACGCTGACAGCACCGCCGTGCTTAAGTTCACGGCACCGCCTCTTGGCACTTCGGATAGATATCCCACTGTATATGTAAATTCCGAGCTGTGTGAGTATCTTGGCGCTGAGGAAAATTCTATGGGTGAAAGCGGAGATGCGGTACACTGCTATAAAATTCCCGTAGAGGCATATGAAATGTATGCAGTGGCAGAAGTTCACTCCATGGACAGGGTCACTGTCAGATACGCTGAAGTGGCGATCGAGGTCGCAAAGTAATTTAAGTTTTGAATATGCATCTAATGGAGTGATCCCTTAGGTGCATATTTATTGTATAGCATATATTCATTTTCTATTTCGGATTTACAAAGGAATTATCTAAACATGAAAAAATTAACGAAATCCTCCGAACTTCTTTGGATTTTAGGCATTATATTCGTAGCTTTAGGAGTTGCGATCTGCAGTAAGGCAGATCTTGGCGTGTCCATGATTGCTGCCCCGGCATTTGTTGTTTATGAGGCCATTGCGCCTCTTTGGAGTGGGTTCTCTGTAGGCATGACCGAGTATATAATTCAGGGAATCATGCTGTTACTGCTTTGTTTACTTGTAGGGCGGTTTAATTGGCGGTATCTTCTTGCTTTTGCTGTTGCAGTGCTGTACGGATACACGCTCAACTTCTTTTTATGGCTTCTCGGCAGTGAACCTTTCGCATATGTCTGGCTTCGATACGTTATGCTCATCGTGGGGGATCTGATTACAGCTTTCGGCGTTGCCTGCTTCTTCCGTACATATATGCCTCTCCAGGTGCCGGAGCTTTTTGTTGCCGAATTAACCTCGCGGTTTAGGCTTAATATCAACAAAGTAAAAAGTGCATTTGATATTGCATTGCTTGTAATCTCTCTTGTGCTTGCCTTTACTTTGTTCGGCGATGTCACAACCTTTGACTGGTCCTCTATCGGTTACAGAAGCTTCCACAGTATCGGTATCGGTACGCTCATTACAACGCTCATAAACGCTCCCGTGATCGCACTTATGGGCAAGCTTATTGACCGACTGTTTGAGTCAGGTGCAAGATTCGCAGCCCTCGAAAAATGGCTGAAAATCAATTAAAAATCAATGAAAAACGTATATCCAAACTATTATAAGAAATTCAGATGCATAGCCGATAAGTGCAAACACAGCTGCTGCATCGGTTGGGAAATAGACATTGACGAAGACTCACTATCATATTACGAGGCACTTGAGGGGAGCTTCGCGAAAAGACTGAAGAAATCCATCTCCTATGAGGGCGATCCCCATTTCATACTGAAAGAGGGGGAGCGTTGTCCTTTCCTCAATGAAAAGGGACTTTGTGATATGTACATAACACTTGGAGAGCAGTCGCTCTGTGATATCTGTACAGATCATCCCCGTTTCCGTAATTATTATGAAAACTGCGTCGAAATGGGCGTAGGGTTATGCTGTGAAGCAGCCGCGGAGTTGATTCTTAAAAGCGATGAGCCGTTTATGCTTGAAAATTTCGACTTAAGCGATGTCGTGTACACCGCGGAAGAAAGGGAAGTTCTGGCTCTCCGTTCAGAGCTTATTGACATAATGAAGGATCGTAGCATATCCGTTGGTGAGCGACATGAATTGATGCTTTCAAAAATCGGATTTTCCATGCCGGAGAGGACAATTTCAGAATGGTGTGACTTTTATCTTAAGTTAGAGCGGCTTGACGAAAGCTGGACGGAGATTCTTGAAGTTCTCAAGAAGTCAAATATTAGTGATGTATATGCCATCCTTGACCAAAAGAGCGAAATTTCCGCTGAACATCTGACAGTTTATTTTCTCTACAGATATATTGCCGGGGGTGTGTCCCTTGATGAAATTCCCACGATTGTGGGTTTTGCCCTCATTAGTACAAGGATGATTTTGGCGATGCTTGTCCCTACGCCCGGTAACATTACCGAATACGCCAG
This sequence comes from Candidatus Flemingiibacterium sp., assembly GCA_045649205.1. Taxonomy (GTDB): domain Bacteria; phylum Bacillota; class Clostridia; order Oscillospirales; family CAG-272; genus Flemingiibacterium. Next base: position 1,950 of record JAZRPJ010000139.1, on the reverse strand, counting down.
AATGTATTCTTCTGAAATAGAGTATTCGGACGAAAATGTTTCGTTTATTTGCGAGCATCTTCAATTGTAAATAATCGGATAAAAATTGCCGATTATACTTGACATTTTGCTTTATAATTTATATAATTAATATGTATGGATTTTTATAAATAAAAGACTTTAAAGGAGCACAGAATATATGAAACTCGGTATAGTCGGTCTTCCTAATGTAGGTAAGTCCACACTTTTCAATGCAATTACCAACGCCGGTGCTGAATCGGCAAACTATCCGTTCTGTACGATTGACCCTAACGTAGGTGTCGTCGCAGTGCCGGACGCACGTCTTGACAAGCTGGCGGAGATGTACAATCCCGAAAAGTACACCCCGGCGGTCATTGAATTCGTTGACATTGCAGGTCTTGTAAAGGGCGCATCCAAGGGTGAAGGTCTTGGAAACAAGTTCCTTTCCCACATCCGTGAATGTGATGCTATAATTCACGTTGTACGCTGCTTTGAGGACTCCAATATTATCCACGTTGATGGCAATATTGACCCTATGCGTGACCTTGAAACTATCAATATGGAGCTTATCTTCGCCGACATCGAAATGCTGGAGCGCAGAATCGACCGTGTGAAGAAGGCGATGAAGGGCGATAAATCCCTTGGTGACGAGCTTGCACTTCTTGAACGTGTAATGGCTGGACTTGCGGACGGTAAGTGTGCGCGCAGCCTTGACTACACCGAGGACGAGCTTGCAATTATGCAGGAATGTCAGCTTCTTTCCATGAAGCCGGTAATTTATGCTGCAAACATTTCCGAGGATGAGATCGGCAGTGATATGAAGGACAACGCCGGATATGCGGCACTTTCCGAATTTGCGGCAAGTGAGCGTGCCGAGATCATGCCAATTTGTGCAGGAATTGAAGCGGAGATTGCACAGCTTGAGGGTGATGAGAGGGCAGAATTCCTTTCCGATCTGGGTATAGCGGAAAGCGGTCTTGACAGACTCATTAAAGCGAGCTACGCGCTTCTCGGTCTTATTTCCTACCTTACAGCAGGACCGAAAGAAGTACGCGCATGGACGATCACAAAGGGTACTAAAGCACCCCAGGCGGCAGGTAAAATCCACTCCGACTTCGAACGCGGCTTTATTCGTGCTGAAATAATCGGCTTCGATGAGCTTATGGCTTGCGGCACTATGGCGGCGGCAAAGGAAAAAGGACTTGTCCGCAGTGAGGGCAAGGAATACGTTATTCGTGACGGAGATATCGTACTTTTCAGATTTAACGTATAATTTTAGCGGTGGCAGCTGCAGGCTATATATGCTTGCGGCTGTTACTGTGTGAATACGGATTTTTAGAAAAAATAAAAAAATTCAAAAAATGCGGAACTTTTCCGCGTTTACTGCGTCTTATTTCTTGTGTGTTTGAAAAACGCTGATTTGCATAAATTTTTTAGAAAGGACATTAAAATAAATGGTATTCAGCAGTCTGCTATTTCTGTTTCGGTTTCTTCCGATTGTGTTGTTGGCATATTTCGTTTTGCCGAAAAAATACCGCAATGCTCTCTTATTCTTTACAAGCCTTATTTTCTACGCATGGGGGGAACCCGTATATGTAGTAATCATGCTGTTCTCTACAGTTGTTGACTACACTCACGGTATTTTTGTTACCTATTTCAAATCGATTAATGATATGAAATCGGCGAAGATGGCTGTGGCATCAAGTATGATTATAAATCTCTCTATTCTTGCATTCTTTAAATATTCCGACTTCATTATCGGAAACATAAATGCAATTTTCGGAGTTGATATACCGCTTCTTAATCTGCCGCTTCCAATTGGTATTTCGTTCTACACATTCCAGACTATGTCCTACACAATCGACATTTATCGAAGCGATGCGAAAGTACAGCACAATGTCATCAGCTTCGGTTCTTATGTGGCACTGTTCCCACAGCTTATTGCAGGTC
>JAZRPJ010000138.1:0-2041 GCA_045649205.1 Candidatus Flemingiibacterium sp. | reverse complement strand
GAAGATAAAAAGTAAATTTTCAGAATACGGAGTACACCATGGAAGAAATAAAATTTGAAGCCGCGCTCACACGGCTTGAAGAAATCGTTCGCGCCCTCGACGGCGGTGAGGCGAAGCTTGATGAATCCCTTGCCCTTTTCGAGGAAGGAGTAAAGCTTGTAAAGCTCTGCTCGGAAAAGCTTGACAATGCGGAACAGAAGGTAAAAATACTTGTCCGCGGTGATGACGGGGGACTCTCCGAGGCGGATTTTGCACCCATGAAAGAAGAAACCACCGGAGGCAACTCATGACCGATATTAAAGCAAGGCTTGAAGAATCGGCGGCTGCCGTTGAAAAAGCCCTTGAAGGCTATGTAAAAAAAGACGGTCTTCTTTACGGCGTTATCTACGATGCCATGAGCTACAGCCTGCTCGGAGGGGGGAAGCGGCTTCGTCCCTTCCTTACTCTGGAATTCGCGAAAATTGCGGCTGTGGAAAAGGGCGAGAACCCCGAGTGTGCAAAAGAAAGAGCCATGGCGTACGCCTGTGCTCTTGAAATGATACATACATACTCTCTCATCCACGACGACCTGCCATGCATGGACAATGACGATCTTCGCCGTGGAAAGCCTACCTGCCATATTAAATTCGGAGAGGCAAACGCACTCCTCGCCGGTGACGGACTTCTCACTCTCGCCTTCGGCACAGCGGCGAAAAATCCCCATGCACCGGCTGAAGCCAACTGCAAAGCGGTAGCTCTCCTTTCGGAATGTGCCGGCGCGGACGGTATGATCGGCGGTCAGATCCTTGATCTGATGGGAGAGACGGAAAAATTCGATATGGATACCTTAAAGACCCTGCAGGCACTCAAAACCGGCGAGCTTATCAGATGTGCCGTGCTTCTCGGATGCATCGCAGGTGGAGGCTCGGAGGAGCTTTGTCTGGCGGCAGCTGAATATGCGGCAGGCATCGGCAGAGCCTTTCAGGTAGTGGACGATATTCTCGATGCTACAGGCGACGAGGCAACTCTTGGCAAGCCTATCGGCAGCGACAGGGAAAGCGGAAAGACCACGTTCCTTACATTCATGTCTGTCACCGAGGCGAGGGAGTACGCGCGGTCCCTTACGGAATCGGCAAAAGCCGCGCTTACGCGGTTTGACGGCGGTGAAGATCTTTCGGCACTTGCGGACTATTTGCTTATCCGCCAAAATTAAATTAAGGAATTATCCTTTGGAGGACTTAAATTGCAGTATATTAAAGATTTCATATCTGCGCTTCTCGGCAACTATGTTTTTGTATCTGCGGTTATCGGATGGTTTGCGGCGCAGTTCATTAAATGTGTAGTTTACGTCGTGAAAAATCGCAAACTCAGCTGGACGGTCATCATGGCATCCGGCGGTATGCCCAGCTCCCATTCCGCTACGGTTTCCGCTATGGTGGTGGCAGCTGCCAAGCTCTGCGGTGTAGGGTCGACGGAATTTGCCCTTGCGTTTGTTCTGGCGTTCATTGTTATGTACGATGCGGCAGGGGTAAGACGGGCGGCGGGTGAGCACGCAAAGGTCATCAACCGTATTGCTACCGACATATCCGACGGTGAAGAAAATTATCTTGATAAAGATCTGAAGGAGCTTATCGGTCACACACCTCTGCAGGTTGTGATGGGCGCCCTTCTCGGTGTTGTAATTTCTCTTTTGATTCCGGTTTTCTGATATGAGAATCGACAAATTCTTATTTGACGAAGGCTTTGCGAAAAGCCGTGCGGCGGCGCAGAGGCTTATTGACGGCGGCTTTGTCAAGGTTGACGGAAAGGTTGTTACCAAGGCTTCTCTTGAGGTGTCTGCGTACAGCGCCGTAGAGGTTGCGGAAAATACGGAAAAATACGTCAGCCGCGGCGGATTCAAGCTTGAAGCCGCACTTGATGCTTTCGGTATAGACCCAGCAGGACTTGACTGCATCGACATCGGTGCATCTACCGGTGGATTTACGGACTGCCTTCTTAAAAGAGGGGCGAAATTTGTAAGAGCGGTGGATGTGGGAAGAAGCCAGCTTGACCCGAAGATTGC
>JAZRPJ010000137.1:0-16721 GCA_045649205.1 Candidatus Flemingiibacterium sp. | reverse complement strand
AGGCGGCACCGGCACAGCATGAGCTTGCCCCCGTATTCGGCACCACAAACCTTGCCGCTGACCACAATCAGCTTACCATGGAGATAATGAAAAATGTAGCATCAAAGCACGGTCTTGTGTGCCTGCTCCACGAAAAGCCTTTCGCGGGAGTTAACGGCAGCGGTAAGCACAACAACTGGTCCATCGCCACAAGTGAGGGCGTAAACCTTCTTGAACCGGGCGAAACACCAAGTGAAAATGCACAGTTCCTTCTTTTCCTCTGTGCGGTTATTGCGGCGGTAGACGATTATCAGGATCTTCTCAGGGTATCTGTTGCCAGTGCCGGAAACGATCACCGTCTTGGTGCAAACGAAGCTCCGCCGGCAATCATTTCTATGTTCCTTGGCGATGAGCTTACGGAGATTCTTGAATCGGTTGCCAGCGATACCGATTACGATCCTCATAAGAGATCTGTTATGGCGGTAGGTGTTGACGTTCTCCCGAAATTTGCAAGGGATGCCACCGACCGAAACAGAACATCGCCCTTTGCCTTCACCGGTAATATGTTTGAGTTCAGAAGTGTGGGAGCATCTCACTCCATTTCGGGACCTAACCTTACGATAAACACTATCGTTGCCGAGGAGCTTTCACAGATTGCCGATAAGCTTGAGGCGTCTGTTGCGGCGGGGGCGGACTTCAACAAAGCCGTAGGTGCACTCATAAGGGATATTTACAGAGCCCACAAGCGCATTATATTCAACGGCAACAACTATTCAAGCGAATGGCGTGATATTGCTGAGGAGAGAGGACTTCTCAATCTGCCAACCACCCCAGATGCGTTCCCATGCTTCGTGGCACCCAAGAATATTGCGCTCTACACCAAGCATCATGTCTTTACCGAGATGGAAATGCACTCCCGTGACGAAATTCACATGGAGAATTACTGCAAGGTGATGAACATAGAAGCTCTTACCATGCTGGATATGGCAAAGAAGCAGATAATCCCGGCGGTGATGAAATACATAAAGGAACTGTCCGAAACCGCCGCCTCAGCAAAGCTGCTTGATGCCAATGTTGATGTGGAGAAGGAGCTTGTAGGGAAGCTGTCGAGTCTTATTAGTGAGCTTTACGACGGAATCGGTGCACTTGAATTTGCCGTATCGGAAAGTCACAAGCTGACCGAGCACTATGCCCTTATGCTCTTTATCCGCGATGAGATCATACCCACTATGAACGCAGTTCGTTCCGTTGCCGATGAGCTTGAAAGTCTGGTTGGCGAAGAATATTGGCCTTTCCCCACCTACTCGGAGCTTTTGTTTAATGTATAAAATTTTGAGCTGTCACAAGCGAAAAACTTGCGGCAGCTCATTTTGTTTTATTTAGATCCGGGTATTAACAGCGCACGGCCGCCGCCCTTATTGAGGGAATCAATGGCGTTTACTGTAGTATTGTAGCGTTTTGCGATATTCCACAAGGTATCGCCGGGGGTGGGGTAGCAGAGAGTCAGCGATGTGCCGTCAATTACGGGGGGCTTCTTTTCCAGGATGTGCAGAGTATCGAGTATTTTTGTATGCTCTCTCGAGAAAATTTCCGCGGAGAGGGAAACCTCAAAATCGACGGAAATTCGGTCGCTTGACAGTGAGATGCGAAGATCTGAGGGGGTCATGCTGCAAAGATAATTTACAGGAAGCTTTATGTTGCCGGCATTGGCATCAAAACGTATGGGGACTTTGAAATCAGCCGCGTAAAATGAACCGTTGCCGTCGGTATAAATGCAGGAGATCATCCCGTCAGCACCGAATGTGGCACGCCCACGGTCTACAGTTACAGTCCCGGGGGATAATTCGATAAACTGGTCGATAACCACCACATTTACCGGGAGCTTTACCTCATCTCTCGGTAAGGTTTCACCTACGGAAAAGTTTTGTAAAAGGACTTTTCCTACAGATTCACAGGCAAATTCCTTGAAACTACATTCGGTTTCAAAGTCTACTGAATAGGAATCAGTGCATACTGATACAGACTCATTTCCCATGAGATGCAGAGTGATATCCGCAGTGGCGGAAATGTCAACACAGCGACGCTCACCATAGCCGTTTTCACCTACAGTGGATGTCATTTCGGTAATATCGGCGAGAGCATAGGCCTCGATTGATTTTTCATCGCAGGATGCGAAATAATCCGCGTATTCATCAGCATCAACGGTGCTTGAAATCGGAATTTTTCTTGTGAAACTGCGGTAGCATCCTTCCTCATTAAGAGCTTTGTACAGACAAGATACAATCAATTCGCCCTTCATGGAAATATTAAGATGGCCGCCGGTCTTTGCCGGCTTAACCTCATAAAAACGGATGCAGCCGTCGCAGTCCACAATGGCATCAATCTGCGGCTGATGTACGTCGGATTCGATCACATCGGAAACGGTAAGCGGCTCAGACATAAATGTGCGCTCGCATTTTGCGGTGAAGTCTTTCCATAGCTTTTCGGTTGCGGGCTCACCTCCCTTTTTGAAGTCGCCCTCGCACTTTGGTGCGCAGGAGATGGGCATGGAAATTTTTACATCTGTACTTACTGTTGTGCGGAGTGATATTTTTCGTGGATTCGGAAGCTTTGAGGCTTGTGAGGCGATGTGGGGGACTATTGATATCTCAAGATTTTCTCCGTCACCAATATCGGGAATATCGCATCTCCATTCTGCCGAAAAGTGTGCGCAGTGAAGTTCCTCGCCGGAATCGCCGTCAGCGCAGAACAATACTGAATATTTTACATCTCCCGTAATCTCAAGACGCTTTCCTTGAACGTATCTTGAAGTTACATACGGAATTGCTTTGACACGGAGGAGCTTTTTTACATCGGGAAAACGGTCGGGAAGGATAAAATCGTTTGAAACTTCGGTGTTGATCGATTCATTGAAAGAATAAACTTGCAATTTAGCAGGTTTGGGATTTTTTGTCATGGTGGCACCATCCTTATATTTTGTTTGGTAAAATATATGCGGAGAGCGGAGGTTTGATTCGCGGTTTTCGCAAAAAATATGGCATATGACAAAATGTATGAAACGGGATGTGGAGCACTCTCGTAAATTGTTGGAATTTGGGGCGCTTTTTTGGGAAATTCGCTTGATTTTAACGTGAATATGTGATATAATTTTATTATATTTGTATGTTAATAACATGACCGTGAATTCTTACCATGGATTGTTTCGGTCTGCATGAAAATAATACAAGAAAGGATAAGGGGACAGCTATGAACTACTGTTTAAAACTTAAGCCTGCAAAAAAAGAAGCCGGTTTCAGAATGGACGGCTACTACATATGGTGCGGCTCCACCATAAAAGAGGGCGACACATATTATCTTTTCGCGGCAAGATGGCCGGAGGAAAAGAAATTCCCGGGAGGGTATCTTACAGACTCCGAAATCGTTGTTGCGACAACCGATGACCTCTCAAAGCCTTTTCAATTTAAAAAGGTTATAATCACAAAGCGTGATGGCGGCAAATGGGACAGCGTTATGGCACACAATCCCTACATATTTAGGGACGGTGACAGATACGTTCTTATGTATATCGGTTCACCGGATGGCGGAACGGCAAACCGTGCGGTTGGATACGCATATTCCGATTCCCTGACCGGCGATTGGGTACGCTCCGAAACAAGCATTAAGCTTCCGCCTGATGCAAACAATCCCGCCATTATCAAGGATGACGAAGGAAGATATCTTCTTTACTTCCGTGACGGGAATTTAAAGGTTTCTGTTGCCCGTTCGGAGAAGTTGGAGGGGCCTTATGCGGTTTTGAACGATAACCTCTGCCCTAAAGGTATTATTGAGGATATGTTCGTATGCCGTGAGGAGGACGGAAGCTATGTTATGTTCGCCGAGGATGCAGGCGGCGCATACACCGGTGATCCCAAAGCAGGTGTGCGCTTCAAGTCGAAGGACGGTATAAATTGGGAGAACGATGAACCCGCATATGGCTTCAATGTTGAATATGAGGATGGAAGCAAAGTGACACTTCAAAGACGTGAACGTCCATTTGTTCTCTGTGACGGAGATAAAAAGTATCTTTTCACAACTGCGAAAATCGGTGGTGAGGATAAAAATACCGGCGGCAAAACATGGAATATGCTGCAGGAAATCGAATGTGAATATTAATGAAACATATAAGGAGAAAAACTATGAAGATTTTATTTCAGGGAGATTCCATTACTGATGCAGGACGCAGCAGAGAGGACGACGAAGATATTGGCGTAGGCTATCCTCGATATGTGAAGGCAGAGCTTGGATTTAATGAACCGGGCAAGCATGTGTTTATCAACAGGGGCATCAGCGGCAACCGTATTGTTGATGTCTATGCCCGCATAAGAAATGATATCATAAACTTAAAACCCGACGTCATGAGCATTCTTATCGGTGTCAACGACGTATGGCATGAATTTGAAAAATCCCCAAACGGTGTTCCGGCAGACAAATTCTACAAATTTTACGATATGCTTATTGAGGAAGTAAAAGAGGCACTTCCAAACCTTAAAATAATGATTCTTGAGCCATTTGCTCTTAAGGGAAGCGGTACCGAAGCATATTTTGATGAATTTAAGTGTGAGGTTGAAAAGCGCGCCGCGATGGCAAAGAAAATTGCTGAAAAATATGATCTGCCTTACATTGAGCTTCAGGAGGGCTTTGATAAGCTCTCTCAACTTGCTGAATCTGCATATTGGCTAAAAGACGGTGTTCATCCCACTCCTATGGGACATTATTATATCAAGAATGAGTGGCTCAAAGCTTTTAAAAAGCTGGGTGAATAATTTTAACATAATCAAAGGAGAGCTCCATAATGGACTGGGAAAAAGAACTGTATAACGACGGCGAAAAGCCCCTTGATAGGCTTGTCACAGGCTACAGTAATACGTCGATTTTCCGTAAGATCGCATTTGTCGGCGACAGCCTTTCTGCGGGGGAGTTTGAAACCCGTGACGACGAGGGAAAGCCGGTATACCGCGATATGCATGAGTATTCCTGGGGACAGTATATTGCAAGAAAAAACGGACTCCAGGCGTATATCTTTGCAAGAGGCGGAATGACTGCGAAGGAATATATGGAGGAATATGCCGAGAAAATGGGCTTTTTCGATAAGGAAAAGGCTTGTCAGGCTTATGTTATCGCCATGGGAGTAAATGACCTTTCAGGGCGAAACGGAATAAATCTTGAAATCGGCAGTGCCGATGACATTGATGACGAAAATCCTCTTAACAACAAGCCCACTTTTGTCGGTTACTATGCGCGAATCATACAGAAATACAAGGAGATCAGCCCCAACGCAAAGTTCTTTGTTCTCGATTTTCCGCTTTCCGACGACAACGCTCAAAAGGCAAAAGCCGTGGCGGAGGCAATGTATTCACTTGCTGCACATTTCGATAACTTGTATGTAATAGATCTCTATAAGTATGGTCCGGTGTATGACAGTAAGTTCAGGGAGAAATTCTATCTGTACGGACACATGACCCCAAGTGGATACATTCTAACGGCAAATCTTGTAGACTCTTACATTGACTATATCGTAAGACACAACCCGGACGATTTCAGAAAAGTGGGATTTATCGGCACAGACGTAAAAATATAAAGGCATAAAACGGAAAAGGTTATAAAATGAAAAATCTGAAGTTCAGAAACTTTGTATTCATGAATCTTGGCTGTATCCTTCTTTCGCTGGGGGTGTATTTTTTTAAAATACCCAACGGATTTGCAACGGGAGGCGTAACCGGTATCGGTACTGTTCTCGGTAAGCTTTTTCCTATATCGCCTGCGGTATGGATCTGGGTTTTAAATATAGCTCTTTTACTGCTCGGATTTCTGTTTTTGGGCTGGAAAAACTGCGTTAAAACAATTTATTGCAGTATGTTTTATTCGGCGATTACATATTTTCTTGAACTGTTTATACCTCTTTCCGCGCCTCTGACTAATCAGCCGTTGTTGGAGCTTATATATGCCATGCTCCTTACGTCCATCGGAGCGGCGATGATTTTTAACAGTGATGCATCTTCCGGCGGCACGGACATTGCGGCGTTGATATTGAAAAAGTTTACGAGCCTTGATGTGGGAAAAGCACTTCTCGCGGTGGATTTTCTCGTGGTGGTAAGCTCATTTTTTGTATTCAATATCCAGGCGGGACTTTTCTCGCTGCTCGGTCTTTTCGCAAAGGCATTTCTTGTTGACAGCATAATTGAAAGCCTGAATACCTGCAAATATTTCATAGTGATAACAACAAAGCGTGAGGAAATATCGCAGTACATAATGAGCACGCTTCATCATGGAGTTACTGTAGGCTCTGCAGTGGGTGAGTTTACAAAGGGCGAGCGGACGATGATCCACACCGTTTGTAAACGAATGGAAGCTATAAAATTAAAAAAGAAGATTAAAGAAATTGATCCCGGCGCTTTTATTATTGTCACAACAAGCAGTGAGATCATCGGGCGTGGATTTCGAAGTGTTTGATGTTAAAATAATCAACTTTAAGCAAATGAATTAAATCTATGAGAAAATAATGGAAAAAGATAGAGTACTCACTTTGATAGAGGAGAGAAAGGAAGAACTCTATTCACTTCTTTCCTCACTTATCAAAATCAATTCCGAGAGCTTCAACTCTTACGGAAACGAAGAAGAATGTGCGCGCTATGTGCACGATTACTGCCTGAAGCTGGGCCTTGAAAGCGATATCTACTCTCCCATGGACATAAAGGATTTCGACAAGCATCCTGACTATATGCCGGGCAGAAGCTTGGAAAATCGGTATAATGTTGTTGCGAGATACCGCGGTGCGGAGGACAAGGATGAGCTTATGCTCATGGCGCACACCGATACCGTTCGCATAGGCGACCTTAATGACTGGGAACGAGATCCATTATCCGGCGAGATCGTTGACGGTAAAATTTACGGTCGCGGTGCCTGCGATGATAAATATGCTATTGCATCTGCATTGTTTATAATGAAGCTACTTAAGGAAAACGAATTTGTGCCGAAAAAGAATTTTATTTTCGCGGCATATTCCGACGAGGAATACGGCGGCTCTCACGGTGCTCTGGCGGCTGTACTTAAGTATCCCACCGAGCGTATTGTGAGTATGGACGGTGTAGAGGACCAAATTTGGCACTGCGGCTCCGGCGGTGGAGAAGTGAAGTACTATTTCCACACCAAGGATACGGTTGATAGTGCGAAAAATATTGCGAAAGCCATCTCGGTTGTCATTGACACTATTGAGGAAACCTTCGCAGAAAACCGACGCCGCGAAATGGAAGAAAACCGTTTCTACAAGGGCACGATAATCCCGCAGACGGCTCTCCGTTATATGGGTGCCCGTGCCGGCAACAACGGAAGCGATTTGGGAAAGGGCGAGGTATACTTCGTTTTCTATACTGACAAAGACAGAGAGTATATAAACAAAGAGTTCAGTGAGGTTGAGAAGATTTTAGCCGAGAAATTAGAGCCTCTTGGAATTATCGGCGACGGCTTCAACTATGCTACACGCTTTTTCCACTATGTATTCTGCGAGCCGGACAGCGAGGATGTAAAGCTCATGGTAGATTCCTCTGCAGAAGCAACCGGTAAAGAGCTGAATGTGTGTGGTTCATGCCTTTCTGATCTGTCGGTCATTTCAAAATACGGATCAAGCAGAGCTTACGGCTTCGGCTGCGGACGGGATTTCTCGGAAATCGGCGGTGCGCATCAGCCAAACGAATTTATCGAATGCGATAAATTTCTTGACTATACAAAGACTATAGCAGCGTACATATTAAGGATTTTAGGATAAAAATAATTATAAAGGAGATATATGAAATGAAAACAACACTTGTAATCATGGCGGCCGGTATCGGCTCACGCTTTGGAGGCGGTATCAAACAGCTTGCCCCCATAGGCAAAAACGGTGAAATTATTATTGATTACTCAATTCACGATGCTATTGAGGCTGGCTTCAATAAAATCGTATTCATTATCAGAAAAGATATCGAGGAAGCATTCCGCGAGATAATCGGCGACCGTATAGAGAAGATCTGTGCAGGACTGGGCGTTGAAATTGCCTATGCTTTCCAGGAATCAAACAAGCTTCCCGAAGGCTATGAATCCATGAGTGACCGCAAAAAGCCGTGGGGTACCGGCCACGCCGTACTTTGCGCCGCTGATAAGATCGACACTCCCTTTGCGGTAATCAACGCGGACGACTATTACGGTAAGACTGCATACAAAAAGGTTCATGATTACCTTCTCGGCTACGACAGCAATAAGCCCGATGACCTTTGCATGGCAGGATTTATTCTCAAAAACACATTAAGCGAAAACGGTACGGTTACCAGAGGCGTCTGCTATGGCGAGAACGGCTATCTTGCAAAGATTACTGAAACATCTGAAATCGGAAGAGTAGGTGACAAGGTAATGGCAGGGGAAAACGAGCTTTCACCCGAGTGCCTTTGCTCTATGAATATGTGGGGACTTACCCCCGAGTTCCTTACACGCCTTAAGGACGGTTTCGACACATTCCTTAAAAATATCGGCGAGGATTATTCTAAGAAGGAGTATCTGCTTCCCATCTACATAGGCGATCTTCTTGCAGAAAAGGCGGTTACCGTAAAGATCCTCGAAACTCCCGACAAATGGATCGGCATGACCTACAAGGAGGATCTTGAATCGGTTATTGCCGCTATCGGTGAGCTTACAGATAAGGGATTCTACAGCGAGAACTTATTTTCCGACCTTAAATAAAACGAAGAAAGGGCGACCGTGAAGGTCGCCCCGATTTTTTTATTCAATATCCATCACAGCTCCGATGAAGAATGGAAGATTGGTTTCACAGTCGATAAGCATATAGATAAAAGGTCTGTCAAGGCGTATTTCTTTCGGCTGCTCTATCTCTACCGGAGCACACTCATCAGCCACCTCTACTGCGGTGGCGGCACCCGCCTTTGTGCCTTTCTCGTCAACAGCGATATATGTCTTGTGCAGGACGCGGTTTATGAAAAGATTTCCTGCGGTGGAGTGACCTATTTTCGATAAATCAGCGGTTGTACCTGAAAAGGCATCGGTGAGGCCCATTGACTGCAGTATTTCTGACATCTCGCAGGAAAACTCCGACTCGAATTTCGGAATCCAGGTTTTGACAACCCTGTTTTCGGTATTCCCAAGGATATTTAGAATTTTTTCTCCCGTAAGGCTTGCGGCATAGTCCTTTACGGACATCCCCTCATTGGGTAAAAGCGCCGCAAAGGCGTATTTCCCGTCACGGTAGTATTTGATAAAGCCTTCAGCGTTAGTGTCTGAGAGAAGTGTGTTTTCGCTGCCGTACATGAAGGTAACGGTGCGTACTGTGCCATCCTCGGTAGTGAATTCGTTAAAACCGGTATCATTTTTTTCGTAGGTGTTCTTCCATTCCGCATCAAACGCCAGAGCGTTGACAAGATACATTACTGCATCGTCCGGAATTTCGTCGATAATATTTTTTATCATGCCATCAGTTTTTTTCTTGACCCAGCTGTTTATATTATCTTTAGTGGAATTATCGAAGGGCGCTTTAAATATATCCGCGCCGTAATATCCGGCATTCATCTGAAGAAATTCTTCATTTACCGTAAAGCGGCTGTCGTCGGTAAACCAGATGGAGTTTGCAAGATTCAGCTTGTATAGCTTATCCGACGGAAGATTTTTGACGTAGTCCGCAAGGTAGCTGTTGAGAGAAGGAATATCAGCTCCGAACAGTCTTTCAAACTGTGTCAGTGTGTTGCCGCCCGCACCGTTGGCTGTCATTGCAAGGGCGGAAGCTACGGAAAGTGGGGATACGAGGGTATTTTTGCTCTCATCGAAAGACGCCTTGAAAAGCTTTACCGAGAAATCTGCAATTGACGTTTTAATTTCTTCGGTAGTGAGCGGGGAAGTGATAGGGTCTATTTTCGGTTCAACGCCCTTCATTAAATCGGTGGGTGGATTTTTACCGTTAAATATAACAAAACTGCAAGAGGGAAGGGCTGTTACCGTTATTATGGCGGCAATCAAAATTAAAGCGATCGTAATAGCTGTTTTTTTCATATTTCTTCTCCTGTCTATTCGTTTATTACAATATATTCGAGGTTGTTTGTAAATTCTTCCAATGCTTCTTTGCCTACGGAGACGTAAATAGGTGCGAATTCGTTAACCGAGATTTTTACATATCCGCTATATAGCAGTTCTATCGCAGCTTTTATCGGTTCATGAACCGAGTCAGCGGTGGGCGAATATCCGTCAGATATATAAAAATGCAGGGTCGCCATCCGTATATCTTCGGACTCTGTCAGACTGTCCGGGGAGATTACGGGGGATTTTTCCATGAGTGAGAGTAGAGTGTGCATTACCTCAATATTCTTTTCGGACCGGTTCAGCGTTATGCCACCCACCGAAATCTGCAAGCTGTCAGTATGTTCACGCAGGTCTATGTGGGATAAGATGGCACCGCTGACGTTCTTTAAGGCTATGCCACCGTCGGTAAATGATATATTAACGATGAGGGATTCATTAACGGCAGGTGAACCGCTTTCAATCCCCACATTCGAAGCTTCTGTTTCAGTGGCGGTCATATCGCTATTATTTATTGAATAATGGGTTTCTGCATCATCGGCTACGTCTGAAAATTGCCAACTGAAATCTTCTTTATCAGGGCAAACTTCATTTGCGGTGTCAGACGGATCCTTTTCCGGTGCAGCCTCGTCGGCGGTATTGATATGGAACCGTGACATAGCGAAAATTGATGCTCCGAATATAAGTGCCACTGACGCCACCGCCAGTGCCGGCTTCAAAAAGCGTGTGAGAACGGTAACTTTAGCCTTGCTGTCTCTTTGGCGGCCTTCAGCCGATTTTTCTATCATTTCATCGGGAAGATAATCCAGTGCGGTTAAAAGATCTTCGCTCTTCATTTTATGTATCCCTCCTTTTCTAGATAATCACGCAGCTTGTTTCTGGTTCTGTGCATCAGACTTTTAAGCTCCGATTCGCTGATACCGAGACTCTTTGCAGTGTCAGCAATACTGTCAAGAAAGAAATATCTTCTGATAAATCCGTCCCGGGCTTTTTTCGGTTGGGAAGAAAGAAATTTACCCACAGCTTCACCTAACATTTTCATGTCAAGCTCAGCCTCGGGGCTGCCTACAGTGTCCGAAACACATTCGGAAAGCTCCTCGAGTGACAAAAGATATTCCGACTCCAGCCGTTTTTTTGCGTGGTAATATTTAAGTCGGTCAATGGAGATCCGTCGGGTCAGCTTTGACAGATAAGAGCGCAGGATTGACGGTCTGTGGGGCGGAATGGAATTCCATGCGGCGAGATATGTATCGTTTACTGCCTCGTCGCTGTCGCTGACGGAAAAGAGAATATTATATGCGATTTTATTCAAATAACTGCCGTACTTTAGCTGTGTGTCGCCGATGGCAGATTCATCCCGATGCCAGAATTTCTCTATGATCTCATTATCGTGCATCAAAATCCCCCTTCCAAATATATATCTCGAAAAATTTTTTCGATAGTTGCATCTTTTATTATATTTTACCACATACTTGTGAATATTTCTACCGAAAAAGCGGCGACACATTAAAGTGCCGCCGCCTGATTTTGCCATATTATTCAACTGCAAATATAAAGGGATAAACATCCTGTGCTCCGTCAACGCCGTAAAACTCAACATCGGGGAAGTTTTCGGAAACGAAGTCTTCGACCGCCGCACGGACATCGTCGTCAGCATCCTTTCCGAAGAATGCAGTGACAATAAACTTATCCTCGTCAATCATCTTTGTGAGAAGTTCAGTTGCCGCATCAAGCATTTCCTTGCAGGAAACGAGCATTTCCTTACCCACAAAACCAATATAATCGCCGTTTTCAATGGTTACGCCGTTGAGCACAGCATCGCGTACGGCTGTAGATACAGAGCCGGTGGATACCGGTGCCATAGCCTCACGGAAGGTTTCAGCGATAAGCTCAGGGTCACCGGACTGGAAATTCATTGCCGAGATTGCGGCATAACCCATACCGATATCCTTACTCTCAATGACATGAACTGTGCCGTCTTTGTAAAGCTTTGCCGCCTGCTTTGCTGCCATGACAATATTTCCGTTGTTGGGGAACACGAAAATATGCTTTGCACCAACGCTATTGAATGCCTCCACGAAATCTTGCGCGGAGGGGTTGTTGGTCTGACCGCCGTTTACTATATAGTCCACGCCAAGCTCGAGGAACATCTTTTCGAGCCCTTCGCCCGAAGCTACTGCAACTGTACCGAAATCCTTATCTACATCGGACTTTTTCGGCTTTGCAGAGACGTCGGATGAGCTGTGTTGAACGCTCATATTTTCGATTTTTACAGTCAAAAATTCACCGTACTGTCTGCAAAATTCAAGAACCTTTTCAGGGGTGAGTGTATGAACATGAAGCTTTACTATAGTTCCTGTCTTAAAAGCGACAACCGAGTCCCCCACAGTGGGAAGAAAATCCTTGATTATATCAACGTCAAAGCTTTCCGGGTCGACCTTGGAGGTCTGAAGCTGCAAAAGAAGCTCAGTGCAGTATCCGAAAGTCATTTCGCTGTCTGGACCGAAGGCAGACAGATCGACACTCACGGTAGTTGGTGCGCCGGCAGTCACGTCGATTTCGGGAAGTTCTTCACCGGAAAGAACCTTGAGGCAACCCTGCATGATATAGAGAAGACCGGCTCCGCCGCTGTCTACCACGTTTGCTTCCTTGAGTTGGGGGAGCAGATCGGGCGTACGCTTTAAGGATCTGCCCATCTCATTTACAAGGTCAGTCCATATAGTTACGATGGTGCTGTCAGCATCAATTCTTGAAACGGCATATTCCACACCTTCGCGGGCAACGGTTAAAATTGTACCTTCGGTGGGAGTCATAACCGATGAGTATGCCTGCTTGACGCCTCTTTTCAGAGCCTCTCCCACAAGGGCAGTGTCAGCCTTTTCATGGGAGGCGAATGCCATGCTCATTCCTGCGAAAAACTGTGATAAAATGACACCTGAGTTACCTCTGGCTCCGAGAAGCATTCCACCGGATAAAATCTCGGAGAGCTTTCCAAGGTCATTGGGCGTATCAGCAGTTATAGCGGATGCACCGCCATTTGCGGTCATACTCATGTTATCGCCTGTGTCGCCATCGGGAACGGGGAACACATTAAGCTCGTTTACTACTTTTACGTTTGCACGCAATTCGGCAGCACCGCCCTTAACCATTGCGGCAAAGGAGATACCGTCGAGGTATTTATCGCTTAATGTGACTTCGCTTTTTTCAAAATCAGTCATATGAAATCTCCAATATGAAACATCGTTTTTGGCGTTGCTTCACGAAAATTAATCTTTTCTTTCATCGCCCCAGAAGAAGATGGCGACAGTGCCGGGACCGGAATGGCTTCCGATAGTCGTACCGATATTGTTTATAACAATATCTCCATTTAAATTTGGGAAATCAGTCTTTATCAGTTCGGCAACCGCTTCGGCATCCTCAAAGCAAGCAGAGTTGCTTATAAAGCATTTGTCGTTATATTCAAGTCTGTTGTCAGCGTATTGCTTCATCATCTCCACAATGCGCTTGATAACACGCTTCTTCGGACGGATCTTTTCTCTGGGAATAAGCTTGCCGTTGACGTCCACATTCATAAGGGGACAGATTCCGAGGATTCCGCCGATTGCACCGGCAGTTTTCGAGATTCTTCCGCCCTTTACATAGAATGTAAGGTCAGAGGAAAAGAACCAATGGTGCAGACGGCGTTTGTTTGCCTCAGCCCAATCTGCAAGCTCGTCAAGCTCCATACCTTCGTCACGGAGGTCAGCCAGCTTGTCGGCAAAAAGACCAAGGCCGGAGGAGGCAGCAAGAGAGTCAACAACTCTGATTTTTCTGTCGGGATACTTTTCAGCCATCATTTTAACAGCATTTGTTGCCGACTGATAAGAGCCGGAAATACCGGAAGAAATCTCCAAATGCAGAATGTCTTTTCCCTGAGAAAGAAATTTCTCGAAGTATGTGCAGTATTCACCGGAGCTGACCTGAGAAGTTTTTGTGTCCGCACCGTTGACCATGGCGGCGTAAAACTCATTTATAGGCATGGAACGACCAAGGTCATCCATATATTCTACGCCATCCATAGAATAGTGAAAACATACATAAGAAATGTCTCTTTTTGCAAAATGTTCATGTGACAGATCCGCAGGGGATGAGCAGCTAAGTACGTAATTTGACATATTTATTTTTCCTTTCATGGGTATATTTTGGAAAACAACACACCAATAATATTATACCACATTATTACAATTAAATCAATAGTAAGAAAAATAAATTTATGAAATTCAGGTTAATAAAGGGAAAATTTTTTAATATAAAGGCGCAGGTCAGCTGAAAAATACACCTTTGATGAAGATTTCGATGCCGATCACTATAAGAATAATTCCGCCGAGGATTCCTGCTTTTCCGGCGAGCCTTGTGCCGAATTTCTTACCTATGATAATGCCAATAAAGCATATAATGAAGGTAACTACCGCAATAACAAGTGCCGATACGAGTGCCTGTATAAAGTTGTACTCAGAGATGGTAAATCCTACGGAAAGGGCATCAATAGATGTGGCAATTCCCTGAGTGAACAGCAGCCAAGGTGTTATTTTGCATCCCACAGTATCTTCGCAGTCATTTTCCCTTATGCTGTCTATAAGCATTTTTCCACCGATAAAGGCAAGGAGAAACAGTGCTATAAAGGGGATGAGACCTTTGAATGCATAAAAACAGGATGCGGCAGTATGGACAAAAAACCACCCTATCATCGGCATCAATGCCTGAAAAAATGCAAAGACACCAGCAACTGTGGCGGTCATGGACAGTTTCATTTTCGGATGCCCCAGGCCGTTAGCAAGGGAAACAGAAAAGGCATCCATAGCAAGAGCAAAGCCGAGTGCGATGCTCATTGTGATAAGCGAAAAGGTAATATTCATATTCACAATATACCGACAAATATAATCCTTTCAAGTTCTATCAAAACATTATATCATATTTTTGATGCTGTGTCAATATTACACATTCGGTTGTCGGCATATCGATATGGGAGGAATGTAAATTTGCAGGATTTTTCTTGATTTTACGGCAGAGTTGTGGTATAATAAAAGCGTGCTGCAGTAAAATAAAAGTTAATTGTTCTGATTTCAGAAGAACTTAAGCAGGAACGGATAAATATTAATTATTAGCTTTGGGGGAGGAAGGCATGAAAAAAATCATATTTCATATTGACGTAAACAGTGCCTACCTTTCCTGGGAGTCGGTACGCAGAATCAGGGATGGGGGCGAGGATTTGCGTCTTGTCCCGGCTGCAATCGGCGGCGACAGAGAAAAGCGTACCGGTGTAATTCTTGCAAAATCGATCCCTGCCAAGGCTTTCGGAATAAAAACGGGGGAGAGCGTTGTTTCGGCACTTAAAAAATGTCCGCAGCTTAAATTGGCAAAGCCGGATTTTTCCCTTTATCATAAATGCTCACGGGCTTTTGTGAGGATTCTCGAAAATTATTCACCGGTGGTGGAGCAGGTTTCAATAGACGAATGCTTTGTGGATATGAGCGGAATGGAGCTGATTTATGATGATATTATCGCCACCGCCTATAAGATCAAGGACGAAATCAGAGATAACCTTGGTTTTACCGTAAACGTGGGAATTGCCGAAAATAAGCTCTGTGCGAAAATGGCAAGTGACTTTGAAAAGCCCGACAAGGTACACACACTGTTTCCATATGAGGTCGAACAAAAGCTTTGGCCGCTGCCTATTGGGGAGCTGTTTTCCGTTGGTAAAGCCACGGCAGAAAAACTTCGGAAGCATGGCATTTTTAAGATCGGCGAGCTTGCACGCTGCGAGGAGTCCGTTATAAAATCAATTCTCGGTAATAAGCAGGGTGAACAGCTTTTATTTTATGCCAACGGAATTGATGATTCACCGGTCCATGAAGTACCAGAGGATGCCAAAGGATACAGTATTTCCACCACCCTTGAAGAGGATATAAACACCTACGAAGAAGCAGACGGAATCATGCTGTCCCTGGCGGACAGCGTAGCGACGCGGATGCGTCGGGATGGGGTCAAAGCGTACTGCATTTCCGCCACTGTACGCACCTCGGAATTTGTAAACCGCTCCCATCAGCGAAAACTTGAAGCCTCCACGGATATTACAACCGAGATATACCATGTTGCAAATGGGCTTCTCCGTGAATTGTGGCATGAAAATATTCCCTTGCGGCTTCTGGGAATTTCGCTCACGGAAATTGACCGGGGCGATGCTGTTCAGCTTTCCTTTTTCGGAGATGAGAACTACCGTGAAAAAGAGCGGAGTCTTGATAAAACCGTGGATGATATCCGCAAAAAGTTCGGTTACGACACTATCAAGCGTGGTGGTGCTGTGGCAGATGTCGGAAAGAAATTCAAAGATAAAAAATAAGCTCTCCTATGGGTTTTAAGTTCCATAGGAGAGAATTTTTATTTTGTTTTTCTCTTAACGCTTTTCTTATCCGTCTTTTTTGCGTTGCGCCGTTTCTGCGTTGACTTTTTCCGTACGGAAAAACCGAAGTCTCCGAGCTTTTTTCCAAGGGCAAAATAGTCGCCGTGTGCATAGGCGATAAGCTTTGCGCGCTCAAGATGAAGTGCGCCTTCACCGTCCACAAGCTTCGGATCGACGTCCACGCCAACTATATCGGCGATGAACATATCGTGGG
>JAZRPJ010000136.1:0-7488 GCA_045649205.1 Candidatus Flemingiibacterium sp. | reverse complement strand
ATATTTTCTTAAAAGAAATTTTCCCCCAGAAGCCTCCCCCTACCTCAAATATAAGCTATAAAACATATACCCACAGAAAAGAAGCAGGGATATGTTTCCACAGGCGACAAGGAGCAGGAATACAGAAAAGAGCCATAGGGTGGCGAGAGATACGGTGGAGATGACTGCAGAAATCTGTTCACAGTGACAAGGAAAGGATAGGGAGAGCAATTCTTCGGCTATGCATCCACCGTCCAGCGTATGGATGGGGAGAAAATTAAAAAGCGCAAGTGCCACGGAGCATCCTACGAAAAACTCTGCCCATAAAGAATCCGAAAAGCTGTACACCACCAATGCCGACAGCAGATTGGAAATTCCCCCGGCGGCATAAACCGCAATATTGCGATAATGGGAAGAATTCCCCATACTCGAACGGATCTCCGCTCCGAATACAGTGATCTCCACCTCGCCAACATCCGTTCCAAGGGCGTATATGACAGAGATATGCCCAAGCTCATGGCAGAGCGCGGCGGCAAGTGGGATCAGAGAGAAAAAACTTCGGTCAAGAAGAATGAGCGCAAGAGCAAATACAACGGTGTAAGGCGATATGCGGATTCGCGGCAGGCGCTTCATTCTAATTCTGCACGATTACCGGCGGAAGCAGTTCATACCCTCTGTCAAGTCCGCCCTCCGAAAAGACGAATGTCCCTTTTTCTTCCTCCAAATTTGCGCGGCTGTATGGGCTGATAGCATCTGCTGCAGACTCCTCAGCAAACCATCCCTCGGCAAGTCTTGCCACGGAGATGGAAAGTCCCTCGTCCTCGGCGGTGTAAATATTATATCCAATACCTATACCCGATAAAAGCAGCAGTGCCACGGCAAGGACTGCCGTCTGGGCATTTTTTCTTCGTTTTTTCATAGCAAAATCCTTTCATCGTAATTAGTATAATTCTATTCCGGGAAAATGCGGAATATCACTTTTCATACTTTCGCTGAATAAAAATATAAGTTTTTGCCCTCTATCCGATGTGATTTCTTATATAACGGTAAAAATTTTAATAAATTTCCAAAAACCTATTCCAATTTGGTCGGTTTTGCGTTACAATATAATTGTGATATTATTTATTTTATTAAGGAGAAAATTACTATGAAATTACCGTTCCAAATTGATTTGTCCGGCAAGACCGCTCTCGTGACTGGCGGCGGCGGCGTTCTCTGTTCCGAATTCGCAAAGGCTCTCGCTGCTTGCGGCGCAAAGGTGGCTGTCTGCGACCTTCGCGTTGAGGCAGCACAGAAGGTCGTTGACGAAATTGTTGCCGCTGGCGGCACTGCAATGGCGGTAGGCGCCAACGTACTTGACAAGGAAACCCTTGAAGCAGCTCGCGAAGCAATTCTCGCCAAGTTCGGTACTGTTGACATTCTTCTCAACGGTGCGGGCGGCAACAACCCCAAGGGTACTACCACCAAGGAATACCTCTTCCCCGAAGATCTCGAAGGCACCGCAGAGGATGTAAAGACCTTCTTCGACCTCGACCCCGACGGAATCGGATTTGTATTCAACCTCAACTTCCTCGGAACTCTCCTTCCTACCCAGGTTTTCGCTAAAGATATGGCAAAGAAGGGCGACACCGTTATTCTCAACGTTTCCAGCATGAACGCATTCTGCCCCCTCACCAAGATTCCCGCATACTCCGGTGCAAAGGCGGCAATTTCCAACTTCACCCAGTGGCTTGCTGTCCACTTCTCCAAGGTGGGAATCCGCGTTAATGCAATCGCTCCCGGATTCTTCTGCACCAATCAGAATCACGCACTTCTCTTTAATCCCGACGGATCACTTACTCCCCGTTCCGAGAAGATTCTCAATCACACTCCCATGGGACGCTTCGGCGAAACCGACGATCTCATCGGTACTCTTCTCTGGCTCGTTGACAACAAGGCTTCCGGCTTTGTTAACGGCGTAGTTGTTCCGGTTGACGGCGGTTTTGCCGCTTATTCCGGAGTTTGATGTTAATTTCAAAAGGGCTGTCGCACTGATGCGCCAGCCCTTTTTCTCTTATAATGATGTCCGTATGATATGCCCCTTATTAAAGTTTTTTGAAGTTAGCCCCCAAAAATTATCATCTATTGTGCTTGCAAATGTCCCCCATGGGGCAATGGCCGCACTTTGGCGAACGGGCATTGCAGATTTCTCTGCCGAAGATGACAAGTCGGTGACAGAAGTCCGACTGCTTTTCCGGCAAAATCAGCGGGATAAGTGTTTTTTCTACTTTCACCGGGTCTTTCAGTGTTTCGGGATAGAGTCCGATCCGTCCGCAGATTCGAATACAGTGGGTATCAGCCACGATTGCCGGCTTTTTGTAGATGTCACCGAGAAGCAAATTGGCGATCTTACGTCCAACACCGGGAAATTTCAGAAGCTCGTCCATTTCGTCGGGCAGGATTCCGCCATACTCCTCCCGAAGCATGATGCAGGCATCCTTTATATTCTTCGCCTTGGTCTTATAAAGTCCGCAGGGACGGACAATTTCTTCAAGCTCCGAAAGTGTGCTGCCAGCCACCGCATCAAGCGTCGGATATTTTGAAAACAGATCCTTACATACGATATTCACCCTTGCATCGGTGCACTGGGCAGAAAGCCGTCCCATTATAAGCAGCTTCCACGCCTCCCCGCCGGATTCAAGAGCACACTCGGCATCGGGGTATATTTTTTCAAGCCTATCGCAAAATTCATGTGCGAGGGCGGTTTTTTTACTTGGCATAACAGTTCTCCTCGTCAGTAGAGTATACTGTAATTATACCAAATACGATGCCCTTTGTCAATCACTCGCCGTCATTTTCTTCTATCTTCACAAGTATCACCGTCATGTCGTCGCCCCGTTTTGTATTTACGGACGCGGCATCAAGTATTTTATCAGCCATCTGCTGAAGGTCGTCCTCCCATTCGTAGGTAAGAAGATTTGCAAGCCATATTCCATCCTCAAGAGTGGCTGTGATTCCGTCGCTCAGCATGACGATCACATCATCCGACTCAAGCTCGAATTTGATTTTCTCCGCATCCAGCTCCGGCATTATTCCAATTGGCAAGGTCTTCGACTGAAGCTTGTAAATATTGCCGCCTCTTAATACAAATGAGGGCGCGGCACCGCTTTTTACAAAGCTCACGTTACCCGTGATGAGGTCGATTTCGGCAAGGTCAACCGTCGCCGAGCATTCAACGCCGCGGTTTCGTATGAAGCCGTTGAGCATCTCCATGGTAATCGCCACGCTGTTGCCGGCTGAGAGCATTCGCTCCGCGAAAACCGAACAGATTTTCGAGGTAATTGCCGCTTCCTTTCCGCTGCCCATTCCGTCCGAGATGACGGCATATGCGTATCCCTCCCGGCTGGTGAAGATCGCCGTGTTATCCCCGTTTGCCTTTTCCGATGACTTCATCCCCGATGAAGATGCCGATTTTATCTTGTATTTCCGTTTTGCGGTGAGGCACATGGTGGTATTTTCTCCGTCTATGGAGAAGGTAGGTGCAGCCATGGGAATACCAATCGTATTTTCCACAGCCGTCTTTATTTCATTCGCACCGAGCCGCACTCTGGAAATGTCAAAATCCCCCACGATAACCTGCTTTTTTCGGTTTCCGAAACAGATGGCGCTCCGTGCCGCAATTCCCATATAACCAAGGGATTTGCAAAGCTTTTTCGTAAGCTCATTGTCAACCTTGTATTCCTCATCGTTTTCGGTGATTCGGGCTGAAAGAAGCTTCGCCATAACTTCGTAATCAATAGCAAAAGCTTCAGTACGGTCATTCTTTATAAGGCTTTCCGTGAGTCTTGCCGAGGCGTGGTTCATTTCCTCAAGGATAGGACCTATGCTTTGACATCGGTTTTTAAGATAAGAGGGCACATCTTCAAGCTCCGCCCTACCTTTTCTGTAGAGGGCGGCGGTAATTTTACTTTGGGCATCAAGGGTCGATATGTACTCTTTTTCAAGGCAAACCGTGGAAAGAGAGCATCGGTCACAATGCGCACTGAAGGCTTTGTCGCATACCTGCTTTAAATCCACCACCCCCGGTTTTTTCATACGGTCGGAGAGAGAATAGACAGTATCGGAAAGGTGAGAAAGTGCCTCGGAAAGGGCGGCAAGCCGTTGACGGCTGTCCTCCTCTTTTTTCATAAGAAGCACAGTGGCGTCGGTCTTTTTTGCCGTGTTTATTTTTGCGAGAGCAGCAATTTTCGGCAGGATCCCGTATTTTGCCAGGGGCAAAAATATGACCGAGGCTGACAGCATATCCGGAAGAAAACTTTGGAGAGAGTTAAATCCGCCGAATACCCATCCAAGTGCCGAGGTTATGAGAAGAGTCGGTATAACCGCAAAATTGCCGATAAAGGATTTGATGATTCCCATTGAAAGTCCGGCAAATGCCATCAGTGACGGTAGTATGCCGAAAAGCGAGGGCGTATCTCCCATGACGGCGGCGGTATTCGTGCAGGCAAGTCCGGCAAGAAGTCCCACGGCACATCCCTTCAGACCGCCCACCCATGAGGCTGACCAAAGGGTCACAAAAAACGCCAGCGTCAGTGCAGGGGAAAAGCCGAAAATCGTATGCTCGTTAAGGGCATACACAGTGATAAACGCAAGAGTTACAAGGGCTGTTTCTTTCGAATATTCAAAGCTTAACTTATCACGAAACAGTCCCGACAAGGCAAAGGTAATAATCGGTGTCAGCAAAAATCCGGCGAGAAGTCCGAAAAGGTCGAAATAAAGAAATCCGCCACTGATAAGCCTATATATCCCGAAAATAAATGCCGCAAAGCAGGCAACTGCGATCCGAAGCAAAAGCTCCTCGGAAAAGGGCTTTGGCAGGTTGTCGCTGTCCTCCCGAAGGGAAAATACCTTTAAAAGCCGCTGTTTAAACGGAATGTTTTCACGCCTCTCTCCTCTCGCCACAAACCGTCCGGCGATGAAGCGAAGCAGTAAGGTGAGAGTATATGTAACAGCCAGAGCGAACGCCATTCCCCGGCTGGCAAGGGACGATACAAGCAGTCCTATGTAGCTGTATACCGTATATTTCGGTCCGCAGGCACAGAGAAATGCGATACCGAAGGGATGGGATGAAAACACAGCCTCCGACATACCGAGAACCCCCGACAGAACGGCAACTCCCATACCTTTGCCGAAATCTGCAAGATTGATGGGCGAAATTTCTGCATTTTCCGCCTCGGTGTGAGCCGCCCCCGACAGAGCTTTGACAAGCCCTTCTTTTAATAATTTTTTAATAGTCATGATTTTTTAAAATCCTTTCTTGGCAACAAATTCTGCTCCTTGGAAATATTATACACCAATATTCCTTAATTTTCTGTCGGTTTATGTTTGTATGTTGCGGGGGATTTTTGACATTTCGAGGCAAAAAATGTCGATAAGCTGTCCGTTTGTGCCGAGGATATCAAAAAAATTTTAAAAGGCGGATATAATATTGTTAAGTTTGGCTATTTTACAAAATCCAATTTTGTGCTATAATAAAAAGTAGTGTTAAAATTAATGATAATATAGGGAGATCAAAAAGTGATTCGAGAAGATTTAAGAAATATTGCAATCATCGCCCACGTTGACCACGGCAAAACTACCCTGGTTGACGAGCTTCTTAAGCAGGGCGGCATTTTCCGTGAAAATCAGGCTACCGACGACCGCGTCATGGACTCCAACGCCATCGAAAAAGAGCGCGGAATCACCATCCTTGCAAAGAATACAGCGGCACACTATAAAGACGTAAAAATAAACATTATCGACACCCCCGGCCACGCGGACTTCGGCGGTGAGGTTGAACGTATACTCAAAATGGTAAACGGCGTGCTTCTGCTCGTTGATGCAGCGGAAGGTCCTATGCCCCAGACCCGTTTCGTTTTGCAGAGAGCCTTGGAGCTTAACCATAAGGTCATCGTTGTCGTAAACAAGGTGGACAAGCCCGATGCCCGTATCAACGAGGTTATCGACGAGGTTCTGGAGCTTCTTATCGACCTTAACGCCACCGATGAACAGCTTGACAGCCCCATGATATTTGCCTGCGGACGTGACGGCACCGCATCCCTTTCCCCCGAGGAAAAGGGTACTGACCTCAAGTGCCTTTTCGATACTATTCTTGAATATATCCCCGCTCCCGAAGGCGAGGTGGAAGCGCCTCTCCAGATGCTTGTTTCCTCTATCGACTACAATGAATATGTGGGAAGAATCGGTATTGGCAGAATCGAGCGCGGCGTACTTAAGACCGGTCAGGAGATCATGGTCACTAACTTCCACAGTGACGAGCCTCCCAAGCGTACACGCATCGTTTCGCTTTATCAGATAGACGGACTTCAGAGAATTCCCGTTGAGAGCGCAAAGATGGGCGATATTGTCTGCTTCTCCGGCGCGGCGGATGTCACCATTGGCGACACCGTATGCGCCACCGACTGTGTTGAGCCGCTTGAATTTGTCAAGGTCAGCGAGCCGACTCTTGAAATGACCTTCTCGGTCAACGATTCGCCTTTCGCCGGTAAGGAGGGCAAGTTTGTCACCTCCCGTCAGCTTCGTGAACGCCTTTACAAGGAGCTTCTCCGTGACGTTTCACTCCGTGTTTCCGACGGCGACACTACCGACAGCTTCAAGGTTGCAGGCCGCGGCGAAATGCACCTCTCCATCCTTATCGAAAATATGCGCCGCGAGGGTTACGAGCTTACCTGCTCCATGCCCCGTGTGCTTTACAAGGAGATCGACGGTCAGCTCTGTGAGCCTATGGAAAGGGTCACCATCGACGTTCCCGAGGGAAGCGAAGGCAGCGTTATTCAGAAGCTCGGCTCAAGAAAGGGCGACCTTCTCGAAATGAATCTCCACGGCAGCCGCATGAGAATCGAATATGTGATCCCCGCACGTTGTCTTTTCGGTTACAGAAGCGAATTTCTCACCGATACACGTGGCGAGGGCATCCTCAACTCGGTATTTGACGGCTATCAGCCCTACCGCGGCGACATCACTCTCCGTTACACCGGCTCTCTTGTAGCAAGTGAAGCAGGCGAAACCACCTCTTACGGACTTTACCAGACCCAGGACAGAGGTCAGATGTTCGTTGGCGTACAGACTCCCGTTTACGAGGGTATGATCGTGGGTGAGTGCCCGAAGATCGGCGACATTGCCCTGAATCCCTGCAAAAAGAAGCATCTTACGTCGATCCGTTCCTCCGGAGCGGACGAGGCACTTATTCTCACGCCCCACAGGGTTATGGGACTTGAAGAAGCTATTGAATTTCTCGCCGAGGACGAGCTTATGGAGGTTACTCCCAAGTCCATAAGACTGAGAAAGAGCATCCTTGATACTTCCCTGCGCCTTAAGGCTCAGGCAAAGCTTAAGAAATAATGAATGATGCCCACTGCGAATATTTCGCAGTGGGCGATGTTTTTACTTTACGGCGTGCACCATCGGCTTCCTCGGAGCTTCGAGGAGCCGCTTCCGACGTGTGCCGTTCTCGGCATTGGGGGATGGCTC
>JAZRPJ010000135.1:0-18739 GCA_045649205.1 Candidatus Flemingiibacterium sp. | reverse complement strand
ACATGGCTACGATCCGACTTCCCTGCGGGAGAGCTGTCAGCGAAGCTGACTGAGAGGGATGCTTTGAGATGTTCACACCCCTCTCCGTCACGCCAAATAGCGTGACACGTTCTCTCCAGCAATAACGCTTTTGCGCGGTATTGCAAGTGGGAGAGGCTTTAAAGAATGCTTGATTTGATGTACCATCGTTGCGGCGGTGAAATGGAGGACTGATATGCTTCCTTATAATAATGAAGACTTTGATTCTGCAGATATACGGTTCATGCACCGCGCCCTTGAGCTTGCAAAACTTGCCGCGGATATGGGAGAAGTCCCCGTGGGGGCGGTGGTGGTGAAGGACGGTGAGATCATAGCCGAGGGGTATAACCGACGTGAGTGCGACAAAAATGCTCTCGCTCATGCAGAAGTTATGGCAATAGATGCCGCTTGCCGGAAGCTTGGGGGATGGCGACTCCATATGTGTGATCTGTATGTTACTCTTGAACCTTGCCCTATGTGTGCCGGTGCCATTGTAAATTCAAGGATCCGACGGGTGATCGTCGGCTCGAAAGATTCCAAGGCAGGAGCTTTCGGAAGTCTTATGAATCTGAACTTCTATCCACTGAACCATCGACCGGAGGTGGTTTTCGGCGTCTGCAAGACAGAATCCACTCTGCTTCTCCGTGATTTCTTCGAAAAACTGCGTGCAAGGCACAGATAATACTATTATTCCTTGCAAAAAGGTCCGTATGTCTAAAAAATCGGTAAAATTCCGTCAAAAATATTTCCAAAACCGGAAAAGAGAGGCGGCATCAGGAAATATTGCTCCATATATTATGTACAAAACCTCGTTTTTTATCGGGGTTTTGTAATTTTTAACTGGGTTTAAAATTACAATAACATAACAAAACATATATACCTATTGCAAAAAAAAGGCACTTGTAGTATGATATGTATAGGGAAAATCTTCATTGTCGCAGTGGATTTGTGCCTGCGGACTTGAGTGAGACCGGGTCCGGAAGCTTGATTCACAAGGCAGTTTGGATTTTACCAACAAAATTTATTTTTTACAAGGAGAAACACAAAATGAGAAATCTCAAGAAATTCCTCGCTTTAGTGCTCGCTATGATCATGGTAATGAGCGCTTCTGCAATGGTTTCTGCAGACTTCACTGACGTTGCTGGTAGCAACTACGAAGAAGCTATCAACGACCTTACTGTGAAGGGTATCATTCAGGGTATGACTGAGACCACCTTCGGTCCCAAGCAGCCCGTTAACAGAGAACAGATGGCTATTTTCATGGCAAGAGTTCTCACCGGCGATGTTGATCCCGCAAACACCGCTTGGAAGAAGGAAGCTGTAACTCCCTTCGAAGATATTGCTAATTTCGAATTCCAGGGCGCTATTCAGTACGCTTGGGCTAACGGCGTTGTTGCCGGTAAGACTCCCACTACTTACGCTCCTGGCGACGGCATCAAGTACGTAGAAGCACTTGCTATGGCAATCCGTGCTCTCGGCCTTGACGACGGCAAGATCGAATGGCCTTGGGGCTACTTCAACACCGCTGTAAACCTTGGTCTCACTGAAGGTATCGAAGGTGTTGCTATTGAGCAGGCTCTTACCAGAGAAGAAACTGCACAGGTTATCTACAACCTCGTATGGTGCGATGTTAACGGCGAGACCCTCGCTTCCAAGAACTTCAGTGCTCAGACTGCTGACAACACTGATCTCTTCGTTATCACCGCTACTCCTAAGCAGTACCATGGTAACAACAGCTACCTCGACAAGACCGTGAACGACAAGGGTGTTACCTATGTTGGCGTTCAGTCTCTCGTAGACGGTATTGCTACCGGTGCTATGTACTACATCCCTGCTGAAGAGCTCGGTATCGCTGCAGATAAGGTTGAAGACTACTTCTTCTACTCTGTAGAACTCATCAACTTTGATGAAGAAGATGGTACCTTCGGCGCTTACATCATGGGCGACGCTCCTAAGACTGTTCCTCACGGCAGCGTAACTGTTAGCGAGGGAACTATCAAGGTTGATGGCGTTACCTACACTGCTATCGATACTTATGTTCTTTCTGAACTTAAGAACAACATCGCTGTTTATGACAGCAAGTACCTGAATCAGTACGAAGCAAAGCTTCTTACTGTAAGAGTTACCGATTCTCAGAGCAACGAAATTACTGAGTATGTTGTTGACATTGACGAAAACAGAGTTGCAAGAAAGCTCACTGTTGACTCTAATGGCAACACTTGGTACTATGAGTTCTCTACCGGCAAGACCATCTCTTACGAGCAGGCAGTTGCTAAGTACGGTATCGGTACCGGCAACGGTCTTAAGCCCGCAAGCACTCTTACCGGCCCTTACCAGCTCGACCTTTACGATGACGACCGCGACGGTCTCTACGAGCGTGCTGTATACGTTCCTGTATACATGGGCGTTTACGATGTAGTTGGTACTGACAAGTACGATGCTCTCGCATCTCAGCTTCTCGAAGGCAAGGACAACTATATCAAGGCTGCTGATGTAACATACACCGACACTGCAGCTCAGGTTGAAGGCGCTATCTCCGTATACACCTACAACTATCAGCTCAACAAGGTTACCGTACTTGATATTCTTGAGCCTGTAACCGGTACTCTCACCAAGTACACTGTAACCAACAAGGGTAAGAATGTTACCGTAACTGTTGACGGCGTAACTCTTCCCGTATTCTCTGCTGACCAGACCACATTCGCTACTCTCGGCGCAAATATCAACAGCCGCCGCGATCCTTTCGCTCCCGGCTTCAGCCTTGCTGACAACGACGAGTACGCAGCTCTTGGCTACTACAAGACATACAACGGCACAGGCAACGACTCTCTCGCTACTCTCGTTAGCAGATTCGACACCGGTGCTACTGTAATGTACTATGCTTACAATGGCTACATCCTCATGATCAGCGAAATCGACAGAGGCATCCTTGACGATATCGCTATCATCGAAACTCCTCGCGAATTCTACTATGATGGCGTATACTACGACATCGTTACCGGCGGCGAGCGCGTTGAATCCGCTCATATCACAGTTCTTGACGGCAAGGATATCTCCGGCTACAAGACCTATGACTGGTTGTTCGCTGGCTTCCTCAACAACTCTAATTACCACAATCCTGGTTCTATCTACTTCACTCGCTACGGCGTGAACAAGGGCGACTCCTACGAGTTCGGTATCTTCCTTGATGATTATGAAGACTTCCTTGGCAACTACTACGGCGAAGGCCCGATCTTCCAGGATGCTACTCTCCTCTCTGATGACGGTTCTACCATTTCCTTCAACGGCGATGGCGAATGCATTGACGCTCAGGATTCCACCAACTGGCTCCGCACCGATGCTGAGACCGTTTGGTACTTCATCTACACCGATGTAGACAATCCTATGAACACCAAGGTTCAGATTCACACCGGCGCTGCTTACAACGCATCCATCGAATTTGACGCTGATACATGGATCTTCGCTGACAAGTACAAGGCTGCTGCAGACCTCATCATTGTTAAGGACTGCGTAAAGGCTGGTATTGACTTCGTAAGCGAGGGCAACATCGTTGGTTACCTCAAGGGCAACCTCAATGTTGAAACCGGTACTGCAGAAGAATTCGGTCTCGTTGACAAGTACGGCGACTACAAGGGAACCTTCTACAAGTATCCCAACGCTAAGATCTTCGACTTCAACAGCGGTAAGTGGATCACTATGGACCTCTTCTCCAAGGGCGAAAAGCCGATCGCAATTGATAGTGCATATGACTGCTACTTCTATGTAACTGCAGACGGCATGATCATCACTTATGGTGATGATGTTCTCAATTATGTTGACATCGTTGACTCTGCATCTGCTCAGTACCTCACCAAGAAGTACAACATTCAGAACGTTGTATTAGCTGGTGGTGATTACGGAGACGCTATTGGTTACGATGATGTAATGGCATTCATCAACGGCACAGCTGACCAGAACATCTACTATGAAGGCGACGGTTCTCTCACTCAGCGCGGACCTGTTCCTGCAACTGAAGAGCCCGTAAGCCTCGAAGGCATTGCAGACATCTGGGATCTCGGCCTTACTGAAGAAGTTGTTAACGCATACTTCGACAAGAACGGCAGACTCATCGCTACCATCAATGTGGGTGGCGGCAACTACATGGAAATCACTGCTGATGACGACGTAACTGAAATCGCTATCTGCGGATACGATATGGGTGATGTTGTTACCGGTGAAGATGCTCTCCGTATCCTCAACGGTGCTCACAAGGTATCCTTCGTCAACTTCGATGATGCTGATGATGATGCTGAGATCTTCGTTAACCACACCGCAGTATTCTGGGTAGATTACTACAGCATCAACGGCTACGTGACTGATTGCTTCGAGCAGTAATTGAATCAGTTCTGCTTTAATTAAATAAGTTTAACATATAAACTTTCCGCACACCCTTCGGGGTGTGCGGTTTTTTATATTCGGCGCCGGTCCCTACGGTAAGCCGTCCGCAGCCTCGCAGCCTACGGCTGCTTGCGGCTGGCGGAACCGGAGTGGGAAGGGACCCGAGGGTAGGGCCCCCTGAAGGGCGGCGCGCCTTTTTCGCTCGCAATGCTGCCATCCCCAATGTCCGTAAGCCCTACCCTATAAAATTCTTTGAAGGGGGACTGGGGGAACTTTCTTATAAGAAAGTTCCCCCCCCGAGAAAAATCCCTTCCCAGCGTAAAAAACATTTGACATGAGTGGTAAGATGTGCTATAATAGTAGTGTCAATTAAAATCAAGGAGAGAAACCATCGTGAAAAAACCATTTGTAACAAAAGAACTGATTGAAAAAATAACAGAAACATATCCGACCCCCTTCCATATTTACGATGAAAAGGGCATCAGAGCAAGAGCGAGAGCGCTTAATAATGCCTTCTCATGGAATAAGGGCTTTAAAGAATATTTCGCCGTTAAGGCAACCCCGAACCCCGTACTGCTTGATATTCTGCGTGAAGAAGGCTGCGGCGTTGACTGTTCCTCTTTAACCGAGCTTTTAATGAGCGATAAGGTGGGCTTCTCCGGCGATGAAATTATGTTCTCATCCAATGCGACCCCGGCAGAAGATTTCAAGAAAGCCGCCGAGCTTGGCGCGATCATCAATCTCGACGACTTCACACACATTGATTTTCTTGAAAAGACCATAGGAAAAATCCCCGAAACTATCTGCTGCCGATTCAATCCCGGCGGAGATTTCCGCATCAGTACCCAGATCATGGGCAGTCCCGGTGAGGCGAAGTACGGCATGACCGAGGCACAGATCATCGAGGCGTATAAGATTCTCAAGGCGAAGGGGGCAAAGCGATTCGGTATCCATGCCTTCCTCTCCAGTAATAACACAAATAATGAATATTATCCCACTCTTGCCGGTGTGCTTTTTAAGACTGTCGTTAAAATTCAGAAAGAGGCGGGAGTTGATATTTCCTTCATCAACCTTTCCGGCGGTGTGGGCGTACCGTACCTTCCCGATGCAGAGCCGGCGGATATTGCGGTTATCGGTGAAGGCGTAAGAAAAGTTTACGAGGAGATCCTCACCCCGGTGGGCCTTGGCGATGCGGCGATCTTCACCGAGCTTGGCAGATATATGCTGGCTCCCAACGGTATGCTTATTACAAAGGCAATTCACGAAAAGCATATCTATAAGGAGTACATCGGATGCGATGCCTGCGCGGCGAATCTGATGCGTCCGGCTATGTACGGTTCATACCATCACATAACCGTCCTCGGTAAGGAGAACGCACCCTGCGATCATATGTATGATGTCACCGGCGGTCTTTGCGAGAACAATGATAAATTCGCCATCGACCGTATGCTTCCGAAGATCGACATGGGGGACTACCTTGCGATCCACGATGCCGGCGCACACGGCTTTGCAATGGGTTACAACTATAACGGCAAGCTTCGCAGTGCAGAGCTGCTTTACCGCGAGGACGGTACCGTAGAGCTTATCCGCCGTGCGGAAACCCCCGAAGACTATTTTGCAACTCTTGGTGTAACAAAATTTTTTAAATAAGGGTAGATAAAATAAAGCGTTCAATATAGGAAAAGGCTGATTCGGAAACGAATCAGCCTTTAATGTTTACATAAGATTTATTTGTCGCTCTTGTCTTTAGGCGGGAGCTTTTTCTTCAGACCGGCCTTGATTTTTTCAACCAAGGTCAGACGGGTACGGGATGGGGAATCGTCGCTGCCATCGTCGGCAAACAGCATAGATTCTTCGTCGGGGTAAAAATCCTTTGTATCCGCGCAAAGCTCGCGCTTTACGAGCCGGCGCTCAACAAATTTCTTCATAAGCATATAGAGAATAGCGAAGATCGGTACGCTTATAAACATTCCGAAAAGTCCCCACAGTCCGCCCATAACGGTGATGGAGAAAAGTACCCAAAGGGAGCTGAGTCCCGTAGTTTCGCCGAGGACCTTAGGTACGATAATATTGCCGTCAACCTGCTGGATGATCACGTTGATGATAATAAACCAAAGTACCTTTGAGGGGTCAACGATGAATATAATAAGCACTCCGGGAATTGCTCCTATAAAAGGACCGATAACGGGGATTATGTTGGTGATACCAACCAGTGCGCTGACCAGAACGGGGTAGGGGATCTTGCAGATAGCGCAGACGATAAACATGACCACGCCAACAATTATGGAATCAAGAACCTTTCCGAGAAGATATCCGCCGAAGGTCTTGTTGGAGAAATGACCAAGCTCAATAATTTCCTCATAAGCTTTGTCGCTGGTGAAGGCACGGATGAGCTTTTTTAACTGGGCGATCAGCTTTTCTTTTGAAGAAAGAAGATATATTGCGAAGAATATACCGAGGACTACATTAAGAAGACCATTAGCAACACCTGTAAATGCGCCGAGGATTAAGGGAACAGAATCCTTAATAATTATGAAGGAGTTTGAGATGATTGTATCCAGATTATCAGAAATCAGATTCAGCTTATCGGTAAGCGTGTTAAGCTCATCTCCGAGGGCACTGTCGGTAAGGTAGGTAAGAATGGAGTTGAAGAAGTTTTCGATGGTGAGGTTGGTGCGGTCGAAGATAGCATCGGGAAGGAGGTCGTCAAGGAGGGCTACGGTATGATCAATGTAGCCGCTGAGCTTTGAAACCAGGTCCGATACACTGAGAACTACCTGAGGGATAACAAGAAGGAAAATGATGCTTACTGCGATAAGCAGTATAATCAGGGCAAGGATGATGGACAGGACTCTTTTCAGTCTCGCACGTCTTCTTGTGGTAACCTTGAAGCGGAAAATGTGCTTTTCGGACATGACCATGATCGGATTTGCGATGTAGGCGATGGCAAGACCTATGTAGAAAGGCGTGAGTATTTTATTTAAAACCGCAAAAAACTGCTTTACGCCGTCAAAATTTAAAAAGATCGTAGCTATAACCATCACAGCGAGAGCGGTAAGGATTGTGTAAACAGCAATCGTTGTGTATTTTTTATTGAAGTCGAGTTTCAATGGAAGTCCTCCTTGTCATCCAAGAATGAAATATACCATACTTAAATTATACTTCAAAAGGGCAGGTATTGTCAAGGGATTTTATAAATTCACAAAACAATTTAACATATTTTTCAAATGTAGCCCCCGATTTATTGGCATAATACCGAAAATTTTTAAAAAATTTAAAAAATATTGCTACTATCATTGCAAAATCCATCAATTTGTGGTATCATATATAATGTATAGTTATATACACTTGAGGATAGAATGATCCGATATATAAATTTTTACAAACCTTGGTTGGAAGGACAGAATCATCATGATTAACACACAAGGCTTGACAAAAGCCGAGAAGATCGAAGAAATTTTGCGTCTTAAAAAGGAGAAGAATGCGGTCATACTTGCTCACTATTATCAGGACTATGATGTACAGCAGGTAGCGGACCACTTCGGTGATTCCTTTGAGCTTGCCAAGAAGGCTATGCTTACAGAAAACGAAATGATCGTTTTCTGTGGGGTCAGCTTCATGGCAGAAAGCGCCAAAATATTGAATCCCGCAAAAAAGGTGCTGGCTACCCGTGCGGATGCCGGCTGTGCAATGGCAGATATGATAACAGCAGAGCAGGTTATGGCGCTTAAAGCGGCTCATCCCGATGCCGCGGTTGCCTGCTATGTCAATTCCACTGCCGAAACGAAAGCGGTGTCAGATATTTGTGTGACTTCTGCAAATGCGGTAAGAATATGCCGTCAGATTCCCGAAAAGAAGATTATTTTTGTGCCGGACAAGAATCTGGGTTCATATGTGGCATCGGTTGTGAAGGATAAGGAATTTATTATACATAGCGGCTACTGTCCCATCCATGATCAGCTCACGGCAGAGGATGTGGCAAAGGTAAGGGCGGTATATCCTAATGCCAAGCTTACCGTTCACCCCGAGGCACAGAAGGAGATCCTCGGTCTTGCGGATTTTGTTGGCAGTACCTCACAGATCATCAACTACTGTGCAAAGAGCCCGGATGAGGAGTTTATCATAGGCACTGAAATCGGCGTCATTGCTCGCCTTGAAAACGATTATCCCGGCAAGAAATTCTATCCCCTCACCGCATGTGCGGTCTGCCCGGATATGAAAAAGACCAGCCTGGATGATGTGCTTTATGTCCTTAGTGAAGAGGCAAATGAGGTCGTACTTACTCCCGAAAAAATAGCGGCGGCACACCGCCCTCTTGAGCGCATGATGTCTGTTAAATAAGGAAAGGACGGGGTAACAAATATGTATCTCGACAGAAATATGCTTGATAAGATCATAATGAATGCCCTCACCGAGGATATCGGCACGGGGGATATCACCACCCAGTCTACCATCCCGGAGGATAAGGTCGCTCACGGTCTGTACAGAGCCAAGGAGAGCGGCGTGCTTTGCGGAATGGATGTGGCGAAGCGTGTATTCCAGCTTATAAACGGCGACATCGAGTTTACCGCGCTTAAAAAGGACGGCGACAGAATCGAAAAGGGGGACATTATCGCCGAGGTCCGCGGCAAGGCTACGGACGTACTTACCGGAGAGCGTATCGGACTTAACTTGATGCAGCGTATGTCCGGTATTGCAACCCGTACCGCAGAGGCGGTAAGGGCTGTAGAGGGTTATTCCTCCAAAATATGCGACACCCGCAAGACTACTCCCGGTCTTCGCGTTATCGAAAAATACGCGGTCAAGGTGGGCGGCGGTACAAATCACCGCTTTAATCTTGCCGACGGTATTCTCATAAAGGACAACCACATAGTTGCCGCAGGTTCTATTACCGCAGCGGTGAAGGCGGCGAGAGAAAATGCACCTCACACACTTAAAATCGAGGTTGAGGTAGAGAATTTCACCCAGCTTGAGGAGGCACTTGAAGCCGGGGCGGACATCATCATGCTTGACAACATGAGCTGTGAAGAAATGACAAAGGCTGTAAAAATTGTTGATGGCAGAGCCATTACCGAGGCGTCGGGCAACATGGGCGACCGTGATCTTTCCGAGGTTGCGGCTTGCGGCGTTGACCTTATCAGCATCGGCGCACTGACACACTCGGTGCGCGCCCTTGACATCAGCCTTAAATTTACTATAGAATAATTATGAAACAGATAAAGGTATCACACAGCAGCGGAAGCTACCGTATATATGTTGGCGCCGGAATCCTCGGCAAGGCTCTTGCTGAAGTGTTTGAAAAAAATAAATTCGACAGAATCTTTCTTGTGTCGGACAGCAATGTATTCCCGCTTTACGGCGGTAAAATAAAATCGGCACTCTCGGATATTGGAATAACCCTTTCCGGAGAATATGTTTTTCCTGCCGGGGAAACAAATAAGACTCTTGAAACCGTATCTTATATGTATAACGCCTTCCGTGAGGCATCTCTTACGCGAGGTTCCCTTGTGATCGCCCTTGGCGGCGGTGTTTGCGGAGATATGGCAGGATATGCGGCGGCGACTTACCTTCGCGGCGTTGCGGTACTCCAGGTTCCGACAACTTTGCTTTCGCAGGTTGATTCCTCCATCGGCGGAAAGACCGGTGTTGACCTGCCCTGCGGCAAAAATCTTGTGGGAGCATTCCATCAGCCCACGGCGGTGATCGCTGACAGCGATTTTCTTGAAACCTTGCCCCGTGAGTACATGAACGACGGCATGGGCGAGGTCATAAAATACGGCTGTATAGCGGATAGAGAGCTTTTCTACGGGATCATGGATTCATCTCTCGCCCTTGATGAAATTATTTTCAGATGCATGAAAATCAAAGCCGAGGTGGTTGAGGCGGACGAATTTGAGGGCGGTCTGCGTATGATCTTAAACTACGGACACACCATCGGTCACGGAGTTGAAAAGCTGGGGGGATTTACCCGTTTCTCCCACGGCGAATCTGTGGGTATTGGTATGCTGTATGCGGCGAAGATCGGTGTTGGTGAAGGATACAGCCATGAGATCGAGGGCGAGATACGAAGGGCACTTGAAGTATGCCGACTGCCCATGGATATGGATTATTCCGCAGATGAGCTTATAGCCGTTGTCATGGCGGACAAAAAGCGTGTCGGCGATGACATTTCTGTGGTGCTTCTTGAAGAGATCGGCAAGGCTGTAATAAAAAAACTGCCGATACAAAAGATAAAAGCGCTTATTTCTTAAAAGATACTGTGATTACGGGAAGTGAAGTTAAATTTGAAAAACATGGTGTTCACACCCACAAAAATAGATGGCGAGGTGCGGCTTCCGTCCTCTAAAAGTCAGGGACACCGGGCACTTATCTGCGGTGCACTGGCTGGCAGTTCGACCGTGACGGGCGTTGATCTGTCAAACGACATTAATGCTACGGTGTCATGCTTACGGGCAATGGGCGCGGAGTTGTCTTACGATAAAGAAAAGCGCACCTTCGAGATTACAAAGCCCTGCGGTCATGGCTTGAACTGCGGTACGGTGAGCTGCGGCGAATCTGCATCCACTCTGCGTTTTTTCATTCCCTTGGCGGCATCTCTCGGAAACAGCGTCACTTTTACCGGTGAAGGTAGACTGCCTAACCGCCCGACGGATATATATAAGGATATGCTTTCCTCCCACGGTGCCAAGCTTACATACCCCGAAAACGGCGAATACCTGCCGCTTATTGTCGGCGGCAAGCTTGTTAATGGGACTTACAGCCTGAGGGGCGATATCTCCTCGCAGTTTGTTACGGGACTTTTGTTCGCCCTTGTAAAGATTCCGGGCGAGAGCAAAATCGAGCTTACCACAAACCTTGAAAGCAAGCCCTATGCCGATATGACGGTGGATGTGCTGACCGGCTTCGGGGCGAAAATCGAAGAAATTACAGACAAGGGTAACCTTGTGGGCTATAAAATTACAGGAGGCGGACTCAAACCCCGATGCATGGAAGTCGAAGGCGACTGTTCCCAGGCGGCATTTTTTGCAGTAGCGGCGGCAATCGGCGGAAGAGTAAGACTTCGCGGTGTGACTCCTGCCACGAAGCAGGGAGATTTTGAAATATTTAAAATAGTCAGCGATTTCGGCGCGAAGATTACATGGCATGAGGACTTTGTCGAGATCGTAGGCGGCGAGCTTATAGCGAGGGATATCGACGTAAAGAATATTCCCGATTTGGTGCCGGCTCTCGGCGTGATGGCGGCTCTTTCGAAGGGGGTTACCAGAATATACGGCGGTGCACGTCTTCGCATCAAGGAAAGCGACAGAATCGCAACCACGGCGGCGATGATACGTTCTCTCGGCGGCGATGTGACCGAAACCGAGGACGGGCTTATAATCGTGGGCAAGGACAAGCTCTCCGGCGGCAGAGTAGCTTCGGCGAACGACCACAGGATCGCCATGGCGGCGGCAGCGGCATCGGTGGGATGTACCGGTGACGTTACTATCGACGACATGAGCTGTATAAATAAATCATATCCCGAATTTGTAAATGATTTTAGAAGAATACAAGTAAGATAGTTTTTCCAGCATGAAAGGACAGATCACAGTAAGGCAATGAGAAGATATATTTTCAGCGGAAGCACAGATGGGCTTCCTATAATCGAATGTGATGTTTTGATAGTCGGAAGCGGTATTGCGGGACTGTATGCCGGTTTGCATATTTCTCCCGAAAAGAGGACAATTATCGTCACCAAGGCGGATTTCGATAAGGGTAGCTCATGGCTTGCCCAGGGCGGAATTGCGGCGGTGATCGACCCGGCTGATACCTTCGAATCCCATATAGCGGACACCCTTAAGGCAGGGGCGGGAATTTGCGACATCGGGGCGGTCAGAGTCCTCGTTGAAGAAGGACCCGAGAATATAAAGGAGCTTGTGAAGCTTGGCGTACCCTTTGACCTTGACCCCGAGGGTGAGCTGATGATAACAAGAGAGGGCGGACACTCAAGACGGCGTATCGTCCACTGCGGCGGAGATGCTACGGGTAAGGAAACCACAAAGAAGCTGGGTGAGATCGCCCTTGAGCGGAAAAATATAGAAATTAAATTTGATACATATCTCATTGATATTCTCACCGATGACGGTGAGGTTACAGGTGCGATCATTTCCGACGGTGAGCCGAAAATTATAAAATGCCAAAACATAATTATGGCAACTGGCGGTATCGGCGCAGTTTATAAGCATACCACAAATCAGGCTGGGGCGATCGGCGATGGTATTGCCGCCGCAGAACGTGCCGGAGCGAAAATCAAAGGCATGGAGTTTGTACAGTTCCATCCCACTACCATGATGCCTCAGGAGGGGCAGTCTGAAAGACGCTTCCTTATCTCCGAGGCGGTGCGCGGCGAGGGAGGCATACTGAAAAACCACAAAAACGAAGCTTTCATGCAGGGTAAGCATGAGCTTGCTGACCTTGCACCGAGAGATATAGTCACCCGAGAAATTATAAAGGAAATGCGCAGAACGGGAGAGGAAAATGTGTTCCTTGATGTTTCTTCCATGAGTGAGGAGTTTTTCTCGAAGCGTTTTCCTACCATATATAGCGAATGCCGCAAATACGGCATCAATGTGCCCGAAGCGCAGATTCCCGTAAGACCCTCACAGCACTACCTCATGGGCGGCATTAATACAGATGTTGACGGCGCAACCAATATAAAGGGACTTTATGCCTGCGGTGAGTGTGCATGGACAGGTATTCACGGCGGAAACCGTCTGGCATCAAACTCTGTACTTGAATGTCTTGTATTCAGCAGACGCGCGGCAAACCGAATTAATGGAGATAGCGATACAATGGGCAAAGCGCCCACACTTTCAGCAGAGCCTTTGTCCGGCGGCACTGAAATCGCTTTTGATGTGGCGAAGAAGCGCGAGGAGCTTCGTACTATAATGACAGATAATGCAAATGCCGTCAGAACTGCGGCAGGAATGGCAGAGTGCAAAGCCTTTACCGAGAAGCTTCTTTCGGAGCTTGAGGGAGCTACTCTTGACACTCCCGAAAAATATCAGCTTTACGCCATGGCGCAGGTTGCCGACAGGATCATCACCTCTGCCATAGAAAGAAAAGAGTCCGTCGGTGCTCATTACTTGGAGAATTAAATGGAAATAAATCCAAATTCAGCAGTAGCCCTTACACGGTGCAAAAGCTATGAGGTTTCCCGTTTGGAGGAGATCATTCACCGTATGCTTTCGGACCTTAAGATAGACAGTATGTTTGACGGGAAGCGTGTGGCAGTGAAGCCCAACCTTGTCATGAAGGCAAGCCCCGACAGAGCGGCTACAACAAATCCGGCAGTCCTCGAAGCCATGCTTCGGGTGCTGAAGACAAAAACAGATAAAATAATAATCGCCGAAAGCCCCGGCGGATTTTATACCGAGCCGGTGCTTCGCGCGAATTATAAGACCTGCGGTATTGCTGAGGTCGCCGAAAGATGCGGAGTGGAGCTGAATTATGACACTACTTCCCGTACCATTGAGGCAAAGGACGGCAAGACCTCAAAGCTTTTCGATATTATCACTCCAATCGCCGATGCGGATGTTATCGTGAATCTTGCCAAGCTGAAAAGCCACTCACTTACCGGATACAGCGGTGCGGTCAAGAATTATTTTGGCACAGTGCCCGGAGTGACCAAATTTGAAATGCACGCAAGATTCCCCGATTATAACGACTTTGGCTCTATGCTTGCCGACCTCTGTGCCATGCATATATCGTCAAAGCCCACCTTTAATCTGCTTGACGGAATTATCGCCATGGAGGGAAACGGTCCAACCGGCGGGAATCCACGTCGGGCGAACTGCATCCTCGGCGGTGTGAACCCCTTTACCGTTGACATTGCCGGCGCATATATTATCGGTGCTCAGGATGTGACCATGCTTGAGGAGGGTAAGAGCCGCGGATACTGTCCTACTTCGCCTTCGGATTTGAATATCATTTCGGAGAAAAGCCTTGAAAGCTTTAAGATCCCAGATTTTGTAAAGCCGGATACGGCGAAAAGACGGGGCGGAAGCTTCCTTCTCGGAAAGCTGCCGACCATGTTCGGCGGAAGACTTAATTCCTGGCTTCAGCCAAGACCGGTGGTGGACAGGAAAAAGTGTGTTGGATGCGGAGAATGTGAGCGAAGCTGTCCTAAGGGCACGATCAAAATGGTCGATAGAGAAAACGGAAAAAAACGTGCGCTCATTATTGACGACGCCTGCATAAAATGCTACTGCTGTCAGGAATTATGCCCGTTCAAGGCTGTAAAAATAAAGAAAAATCCCGTAATTAAGCTGATAGGAGGCTGACCTCTTGAATAGCTTGACAATAAATGCCCCGGCGAAGATCAATCTGTGGCTTACCGTCAAGGGAAAGCGTCCCGACGGGTACCACGAGATCGAGAGCATCATGCAGACGGTAACTCTTTTCGACACTGTCACGGTTACGAAAAATGAGGGCGGGGCAGAGAAGAATATCAAAATAACTTGCTCTAACCCGGACGTCCCCTGCGATGAAAGAAATCTCTGCTACAAAGCGGCGGTAAGCTTTTTTTCTGCGGCGGGAATCACAGAATACGATATTTCGGTCCACATAGAAAAAAGAATACCCATGGCGGCAGGTCTTGCCGGCGGAAGCACCGACGGTGCGGCGGTATTTGTAGCGTTAAACAGCCTTTACGGCAGTCCCTTCACCGAGGATGAGCTGTGCGCTCTCGGCGGTAGACTGGGGGCGGATATTCCTTTCTGCATAAGGGGCGGCACCTGCATCGCCGGAGGGATCGGCGAAAAGCTGACAAGCTGTCCACCCATGCCCGATTGCTTCATTGTCATAGCCTGCGGCGGCGAGGGGGTATCTACTCCATGGGCGTATAAAATGATCGATGACAGTCAGACGCCTACCCGCCATGGAGATATAACGGAGCTTGAAAAGCTTCTTGCGGCAGGAGATATATATAAAGCCGCAGCTGAAATGAGAAACTCCTTTGAGGACGCCATACTTCCTCACCGCGAGGTCGCCCGGAAGCTTAAGGATGCCATGATAAAGGGGGGCGCAGTCCGTTCCATGATGAGCGGAAGCGGACCGTCGGTTTTCGGTATTTTCAAGGATGAGGAAGCCGCCAAGAAGGTATGCGAGCTTATTTCGGGTGAGGGTTACTTCGCCCATGTATGCACGCCTTACCGTGGGGAAAAATAGTTGGTCGGAAATGATTTTTTAAAAAATTTTTATAAAATAATAACTTAGATTGGAGAAACAAATGAAAGCACTCAAAAAAGTTCTTGCCATGACTCTGGCGGCGGCTATTTCCGTATCCTTTGCCGCTTGCGGCGGTGCGGATGACGGCACCGTTACACTTGACGAAAACGGATTTTTTAAAGGAATCAAGGCTTCAAAGTATGTGACTCTTCCAGAATACAAGGGGATCGAAGTCCCGATTGGCGCAACAGTTCCCGATGCAGAGAGAGTTCAGGAGGAGCTTGACATTCTCGCTTCAAAATTTGACACTTATGTCGAAGTTACCGACCGCGCCGTTGAAGACGGCGACACCGTAAATGTTGACTATGTTGCCTATCTTGACGGGCAGGCGGTTAACGGTACAAACACCGGCCGTCTTGGCAAGGAAGTGGTCATCGGTGAAAAGATCACCGTCAGCGGAGAAACCGTTGAAGATGACTTTACGGAACAGCTTATCGGCGCTATGCCCGGCGATGAGGTAACCGTAACCGTTACCTACCCCGAAAACGGCTTTGACGAGAGAGCAAGA
Organism: Candidatus Flemingiibacterium sp.; assembly: GCA_045649205.1. Taxonomy (GTDB): domain Bacteria; phylum Bacillota; class Clostridia; order Oscillospirales; family CAG-272; genus Flemingiibacterium. Next base: position 2,571 of record JAZRPJ010000135.1, on the reverse strand, counting down.
GGTAAGGAGGTTGACTTCAAGGTAACTGTCAACCACATCCGCGGCGACGTCATCAAGGCGGAGCTTACCGATGAGCTTGCACAGACTATGGGCCATGCAAGCCTTGCGGCGCTTAAAGCCGATGTGGAGGACTGGCTGGTATCAAGCACCAAATTCGATTTCTTTATTGAAATTCTGAATAAGGCCACCTGCGAAAGTATACCCGAGGGGGTAATCGAATATTTGAAAAACGATGACATTGCGCAGTATGAGTATTACGCATCCATGTCCGGTGTTACAGTGGAAGAATATATCAAGAACAGTTTAGGATATGACTCCCTTGACAAGTATGTAGAAGCCCATATGGAAAGCTACCGTTCTAACGCAGTACTCTACCTTGCGGCACAGGCGATCGCCGAGAAGGAAAATCTTTCCGTAAGTTCTGAAGACATGGCCGGATACGCAGATTATATCGAGGAATACGGCGAGCCCTATATCAAGCAGTTTATTCTCTATCAGGAGATCCTTCCTGCCTTTATCGCTGAAAACGGTATTCCCACCGAAATGCCCGAGGACACCGCGGCAGAATAATTTAAAATATGATGAAATTACCGCCATAGCCTGTATATTACGGCTATGGCGGTTGTTCTTTTTTGTCATAACTTTTGCTTGGAACGCATATGTATCAGGTGAGAAAAACTCCCGAAAGGAATGTAAGATTATGAAACTAAAGAGAATCATTATAGTCGTCCTTGCTTTATTGCAGTTTACTGCCCTCATGATTCCCGTAAACGGGGCGGAGTACAATGCGCCGTCCTACATTCTTATGGAAGCGGATACGGGAACGGTCCTTCTTGAAGAAAATGCAGACACCCCCCTTCCGCCGGCATCGGTAACGAAGATCATGACGGTGCTTCTTGTCATGGATGCCATTGCCGATGGGAAGATCACCATGGACGAAACTGTTTCGGTGTCCGAATATGCGGCATCCATGGGCGGCTCACAGGTCTATCTTGAACCGGGTGAGGAAATGACAGTGGGCGAGCTTCTTAAGTGCGTAGTAGTAGCCAGTGCCAATGACGGCGCAGTCGCTTTAGCGGAGAAGGTGGCAGGCAGTGAAGAAGCTTTCGTTAAGATGATGAACGAGCGCGCGGCAGGGCTTGGCGCCAAAAATACGGTATTTCTCAACACCAACGGACTCGATGATGGTGTGGAAGGTCATGTAATGAGTGCGAGAGATATCGCCCTTATATCAAAGGAGCTTATCACGAAGTACCCGACGGTGCTGGAGCTGTCCTCAATATGGATGGATACCATAAGAAACGGTGCCTTTGGGCTTACCAATACAAATAGGCTGATAAGATTCTACCGCGGCGCAAACGGACTAAAAACCGGCTCTACGGCAAAGGCGAAATTCTGTATGTCCGCCACCGCCGAGAGGGACGGCATGACACTGATTGCGGTGGTCATGGCGGCTCCTACCAGGGACGACAGAAACGAAACGGCGAAAAAGCTCCTTGACTACGGATTCGCCGGCTGGGAAACGGTTACGGCATCCCCCGAGGCACTGCCCGAAATGAAGATCGTAGGTGGGGTTACGGACAGTCTGAAGCTTTCCTGCGAGAGCGAAAGGCTTCTTCTCACAAAGGGAGCGGGTACGAAGCTTAAATGTGAAGTGATTATGCCCGAATATTTGTCCGCACCTATTTATGAGGGAGATATAATCGGTTCGGCGGAGTTTTCGGTTGATGGTGAATCTGTGGCGAAGCTGCCCATTAAGGCTGCGGAAGGTGTAGAGAAGATCGGGTATTTCAGTCTGCTTGCGAGATTTTTAAAGAAGATGCTGCTTGCGTAAGGGTAAAGATATATAATGAAATGGCTGCGCAGATGTACACCTTTGACTATTATCACACCGCCTATGAAATTCAAAAGGGACTGGGAATCGGATGGGATGTCGGTCAGATTGATGAGCGGAAATTAGATAACGTTCTTTCAAAACCGTGGACAACTGACAAGCAGACCTTCAGCGATCGGATTTGGAAATCAAAAACACAGCTGCTTGATTCCCTTCACACAGAATTAACACAGATGTGCATTTTGGGTAAAGCTCCGGATCAAGCGATCAAGAATATCGCAAGTCGGATGAACGTTTCCAAAGGTCAAGCCGGACGGTTAGTCATGACGGAAGCGGCCTATTTTGGTTCTGTGGCACAAAAGGACTGCTTTAATGATTTGGGCGTTGAGCAGTACGAGATTGTTGGTACGCTTGACATTAGTGCCTGCGACATTTGCGGGAACATGGACGGAAAAATTCTTGAAATGAAGGCCTTTCAAGCCGGTGTTACAGCCCCTCCATTTCACCCACGGTGTCGTTGTTGCACCGCTCCTTATTTTGAGGACGAGGATGGCGTTGGTGAGCGATACGCCCGTGATGTTGAAACCGGGGAAGGCTATATGCTACCGAAGGATACTACATACCAGCAGTGGAAAGCTATGCAGGATGAAAAATACGGTGCCGGACCCGTTGACAAAAAGCGTAAAATGTGGTATAATGAATCTGCTGATAAGAGCCAGTATGAAAACTATAAGGCT
>JAZRPJ010000134.1:0-5040 GCA_045649205.1 Candidatus Flemingiibacterium sp. | reverse complement strand
TAGGTTTGGCGGCTGAGTTAACCCCGACTTCATGTGACAACATCCACCGTCTGACCACACTGACGAGTGATTCCACTGCCAAACGTACCATCCCTTGTTATCTTAGCGGAAACGCTGATAGGGCGCTATACCCGAACATAGGTGCTGCCCCAAATGTGGACAGTTGGCGAAAGAGGAGGTGGAGGGTTGGGGAGGAGGGGGAGCCTTTACGCAGTATGGTTCCCCCTCCTCCGAGTTTCGCCCCCGATGCCGAGAACGGCATACACCGAAAGCGGCTCCTCGAGCCATCCCCTGATGCCGAGGACGGCATATAACACTTTCTTTCCATTTGCGGTGTTTCCCCGGGCATAGGGGATATATCCCGAAGCCCGTGGGGCAATAATCTCAATGTGCGGAAGGCAAAATCAAACCTTCCTGCCGGCAATAACAATATCGAACAGCTCTGCAATCATGCGGCGAAGGTCTGCCGAAGTATGCTTTGCCGGCGCATGAAGCTTGATGACAGCAGATTTGCGGACTTCGACCTCCCATCCGATGCTTAACTTTTCATTGTCGGAAGTGCAAATAAGCTTAAATCCGTAACGCTCCGCCATGTCAATAATGGCGGCAAGCTCCAACCGGAGCGGCACAGCATAGGATGCTAAATCTCTGATATTTTCAATTTCCCAATCATTTCTGTCCGATGTCACGGTGACAGATATCTTGACATGGGAATCCCGTTCCTCGGACGGTCCGCAGACAAACTCCGCGTCGCCGTCAGCGGAAAGCAGGGCTGCCACGCTTACAAGTACCGCTGCAAATATATGTATTACATCCAACGGATAAGCGCATATTTGCGGCTCATGGGACAGCCTCCGAAGGCTTATCGACATTCCTACTGTTGAAAAAAGCTCGGCATATTGGTTTATTACCGTTTCAAGCTCTTTGCAGATATCAACAAAACCTGCCTTGCTCTGTAGGTATTTCGCAGAGTTTTTCTCACTAAAGTCAGCGAGTCGCAGTAATGCCGCGGCAGAACGCTCAAGCCGCGAAAAATTCCCACTCTTCAGATTGATAAGCTCTTTTGCGGCATCGCATAAATTGCGATAGGATTCCGCCATATACTGCGGCACCTCCGTCGGTACTAACAAGATTCGCGGCTCAAAAATAAGAGCGTAATATTTTTCGCCCTCCACCATACCTCCCGTTATCACGGTGAAAACTTCACTGCCGGGAGTTGTAAATAATGCACAGATAGGTTCATTGCCGTGCTCCATCTCTTTTGCCGTATCCTCCGAGATGTGCGGCAGAATAGAGGAATTTTGTGCCGGCTTGGGAATTAACCTTGTCGCTCCGATGCTCTTCATACACACCGTGAAATTTTCATCACAGACGATCACTGGGACAAGAGAATTCTTTATCGCCGACCTTGCTATTGATTTTTTCAGTTTTCCGTTTGATACAGCCGGCATAAACCCACTCCTTTTATTTTATACACTGACTCTTCATCCATTTGATAACGGCACCCTCGTCACAGCTTCCGATAACTGCGGTGGCTTTTTCCTTCAGCCTATCCACCGCGCCGGATACGGCATAAGCCTCGTCCGCCGCTTCAAACATGGATACGTCGTTCTCTCCGTCGCCGAAGACTACCACACGGTCACATCCGAGAAGTCGGCGAAGCTCAAGCACCGCGCTTGCCTTTCCGGCGGATTTCGGGAAGATCTCAAGCCATAGGTCACCGCTGTAATAATCCTTGCCGCAGAGGCAGTTGTAGTCGTCCTGCAGACGTTTTTTAACTTCCCACAGCTTCTCACTGTTGTCAATAACGAGAACATGATAAACGTCTCCGTCCCACATGGCGGACTCATCGGAAACAGGATTGTCACGAGGGTCGTTAACGCCGCGCTTTGTCTGATATGCCATGGCTTCCTTTGTAAGGCAGCTCGGGACATATCTGTACTTTTCCTCCCCTCCTCGGATCGAATATACAAAGGGAGCAAGACCGTACTCCGCGATGATCTCGCGGATCTTTTCTTTTTTGGGGAGCAGGTGTGAGCGGATAACTCCCTTCTCCTTGTCGCGGATGAACACTCCGTTGTGGAGTATCATGGGGATGTCAAGCTCAAGCTCACTCGCCACCCACATGGCGGAAGTGTAGGAACGCGCCGTGGCAATTGTGAATTTTATTCCGTCCTTTACCATGCGATTGACAGCCTCTGCGGTTTCCTTCGCAAGTCTGCCGTCGCTTCCCATAAGTGTGCCGTCGAGATCGGACACAAAAAGGGTCTTTTCTTTGTCGTATTTTTTATTCATCATCGTCATCTGTGTCTGCCTCTTTGCCTTTCGCCCTGAAATTCGCAAGGGGATTCGCCGCAATGGCACGCTTCATACTCTCGTCGTTTACATGCGTGTAGATCTGGGTTGTATTAAGCTGCTCGTGACCGAGGATATCCTTAAGCACGCGGACGTCCACCTTACCCGACTGATACATGAGGGTTGCGGCGGTATGGCGGAGCTTATGTGTGGAAAAATGCTTGTATTCCAGCCCTGCCGCCTTCAGGTACTTATAAACTACCCACTGCACCGTCTTGACACTGATTCGGTTATGGTGTGAGGAGATGAAAAGGGCATTTTTGTCCTTGGGATCTACTTCCATGGTAGCACGCACAAGAAGGTATGACCGCATGGCCTCACGGCAGGCATCGTTAAGATATATTATACGCTCCTTCGAGCCTTTACCGAGAACACGGACGGACTCCATTGATGGGTCGATGTCCGTAATGCTGATCCCGGTAAGCTCCGAAAGTCTCATGCCGCAGTTGAGGAAAAGAACCAGCATACAGCTGTCCCTCTCCCTCGTTTTCGAGAGCTTGTCAGCCCTTACAGCTTCAAGGAGTGCTTCGCTTTCCTCAAGAGTCAGGAATTTCGGAAGCGTCTTTTTCTTTTGGGGCGCGTCAATATCCTTTGCGGGATTGTTTTCGATGAGCTTGGCGTTCACGGTAAGGTACTTGTAAAAGCCCTTGATTGCCGACAGCTTTCTCGCTCTTGCCGACCACTGATTTGAGCGTCCGTTAAGGGCATAGGAGAGAAATTCGTAAATTTCCTCTGCACTCACCGCTTCGATAAAATCTATACCTATGTCCGAAATATCGAATCCTGCCATATCTTCAGAAGAAAGGACGGAGATATTTTCTCCGCCCCTTTTTGCTTTTAAAAATCTAAAAAATGTCCGCAGGTCAAGGGCGTATTCGTCCATGGTTTTTTTGGAACGTCCCTGGACGGTCAGCTTGTAATTTACGAAATTACGCACCGCCGCCGGGAGTTCGTCGTAATTAACCGGCGTTTGCATTATCTTACTACTATATTGACGATCTTACCGGGCACGCTGATCTCCTTGACGATGGTCTTGCCTTCAAGGAGTGCCGCCATTCTCTCGTCAGCCTTAACGAGGGCAATAGCCTCGTCCTTACCCGTGCCGGCAGGAATTTCCAGGGTGAACTTCAGCTTGCCGCAAAGCTGTACGGCAATTTCCACAGTGGAATCCACAGTCTTTGCCTCGTCCCACTTGGGCCATTCGGAAATAGCGCAGAGTGCAGAGTTTCCGAGGCTCTCCCAGATCTCCTCGCAGATGTGAGGCGCGAAGGGATAGAGCAGGCGTGCGAAGATTCCAAGCTCGTCCTTTGTCAGTGAGCCGTTGTCGTAGATATCGTTAATAAGGCTCATAAGGGTTGCGATAGCGGTGTTGAACTTCATCTCCTCAATATCGAGGGATACCTTCTTGATTGCCTTATGGAAGGCAGTTTCGAGCTTTGCTGTTGCACCGCTGCCGGAAGCGATATCGCAGAGTCCGGCAACTCTGTCAAGGAAACGCTTGCATCCGCGAACGGAGTCGTCGTTCCAGGGAGTAGCAGAACCGTAGTCGCCCATAAAGAGAACGTATACGCGGAGAACATCCGCGCCGAACTTATCAACAACATCAAGCGGGTCAACAACGTTACCCTTGGATTTCGACATCTTGTCGCCGTCCGGACCGAGGATAAGACCCTGCGCACTTCTCTTTGCGTAAGGCTCGTCTACCGGCACTGCACCGATGTCATAGAGGAAGTGATGCCAGAAACGGGAGTAGATAAGGTGACGTGTAACGTGCTCCATGCCGCCGTTGTACCAGTCAACGGGGAGCCAGTATTTGAGAGCTTCCTCGGATGCGAAGGCTTCCGTATTGTGAGGATCGCAGTAGCGGAGGAAGTACCAGGATGAACCTGCCCACTGGGGCATGGTATCGGTTTCGCGCTTTGCAGGCTGTCCGCACTTGGGGCAGGTGCAGTTTACGAAGGAATCGATCTTTGCAAGAGGGGATTCACCGCCCTCGCCGGGAGCGAAGTTTTCCATGTTCGGGAGCTTAAGAGGAAGCTCCTCGTAGGGGACACCTACCATGCCGCAGTGAGGGCAATGGATGATCGGAATAGGCTCGCCCCAATAACGCTGACGGTTGAATGCCCAGTCCTTCATCTTGTACTGGATACCCTTTTCGCCAACGCCCTTCTCTCCGAGATACTTAAGCATGGTTTCGATAGCTTCCTTCTTGGTCTTGATGCCGTTAAGGAAGCCGGAGTTGACCATCTCGCCGTCGCCGGTGTAGGCTTCCTTCGAGATGTCGCCGCCCTTGATTACTTCGATTATGTCGATACCGAACTTCTTTGCGAAGTCGTAGTCGCGCTCGTCGTGAGCCGGAACTGCCATGATAGCGCCGGTACCGTAGCCCATCATTACATAGTCGGAGATGTAGATCGGTATCTCCTTGCCGTTTGCAGGGTTGATGGCACAGAGCCCCTCTATACGCACGCCGGTCTTATCCTTGACAAGCTGGGTGCGCTCAAATTCGGTCTTCTTTGCGCAGGCCTCCTTGTAGGCTTCAAGGGCGTCCATGTTTGTAATTCTGTCGCGGTATTTTTCAATGTAAGGATGCTCGGGAGCGATAACCATGAAGGTTACGCCGAACATTGTGTCGCATCTTGTGGTGAAGTCGGAGGCCAAGCGGTCTTAGGAAGACAATTAGAG
>JAZRPJ010000133.1:0-6942 GCA_045649205.1 Candidatus Flemingiibacterium sp. | reverse complement strand
ATCCCCTCATCTTCGATACGGGGGCAGTTCCTGAAAGTACGGTCAACTCCGGTGTGATTTCGGGATCGTCAAGCTTTCCGTTCATCTGTGCAATATCTGTCATGGCGCGACCTGCGTATTCGGGGGCAAGCTCGATCCTGGAGCTGTACCAAGGCTCAAGGATGACGGATTCCGCCTTGCGAAGTCCTTGGCGGAGTCCGCGGTAGGTGGCTTGCCTGAAGTCGCCGCCCTCGGTGTGCTTGTTGTGGGAGCGTCCGGCGATGAGCGTGACCCTCATATCGGTGATAGGCGCACCGATGAGCGTACCGATATGGGTCTTCTCAAAAAGATGGGTGAGTACGAGATTTTTGAAGTTACCTTCCAGAGTGCAGTCACGGTCTACGGCAAATTTTAAGCCTTCGCCCCTGGGAAGCGGTTCGAGAAGAAGCTGAACCTCGGCGTAATGGCGGAGCGGCTCGTAATGTCCGACACCGATGACGGCGGATTTTATGGTTTCCTTGTAGGTGATACTGCCCTCGGAGAAGCCTACGTTCATGGAAAATCTCTCGGCGATGATTCTTGACAGCACCTCAAGCTGTACATCCCCCATGATACCTACGGAGATTTCTTCGCTTCTTTCGTCATACATTATGTGAAGTGAGGGCTCTTCTTCCTCAAGCCGCCGTAGCTTTGTAAGGGCGGTGTGGATGTCTGTGCTCTCGGGCAGAACCAATTTGTATGTAAGAATTGGCTCAAGATGAGCCGCACCGGCATCTTTTTCGAAGCCAAGTCCCTGACCGGGGTAAGCGGATGAAAGTCCCGTAAGCGCGCATACCGTACCGGCACACACTTCGCTTTCAGTTCTGAATTTTTCACCGGAATATATGCGTATTTGATTGACTTTTTCGCTCCATTCTCTACCGTTCGGAAGATGACCGGAGAGGGTATCCTTTACGCGGAGTTTTCCACCGGTGATTTTGACATGGACGATCTTGTCATTCTTATCTTGTGTGATTTTATAGACCCGCGCACCGAATGTGTCGCCGTAGTTGGGTACAGGGGCATAGGACGAGAGAATGTCAAGAAGCCGTTCCACCCCTTTTCCGTGGAGAGCCGCACCGAAGCAGCAGGGAAAGAGATGACGCTTTGCCACAGCTTCGGCGATATGCTCATTTTCGATAGCTTCGTCGGCAAGATAGCGTTCCATGATAGCCTCATCGCACATGGCAAGCTCCTCACCGCGATCTCCTGCGGCGGTGAAATTAATACATCCGTCAGAGAGCTTGTACTTTAATTCTTCCATGAGATCTCTGCTGTCGAGAGCGGTGAGGTCCATTTTGTTGACGAATAAAAATGTAGGGATTTTGTAGGTTTCAAGCAGCTTCCAAAGGGTCGCAGTATGACTCTGAACTCCGTCTGTACCGCTTATGACCAATACTGCACAGTCGATGACACGCATGACCCTTTCCGTTTCGGGAGAAAAGTCCACATGACCGGGGGTGTCGATAAGACAAAATTCTATGTCGCCGTATGTAAAGGTCGCCTGACTTGAAAATATAGTGATGCCCCGGTCTTTTTCGATGGTGTTGGTGTCAAGGTAGGAGCTGCCCTTATCAACTCTGCCGAGGCTTCGTATTATTCCCGATTTATAGAGTATGGCTTCGGACAACGTCGTTTTGCCCGAGTCAACATGGGCGATAATGCCGATTGAAAGTTTTTTCATTTTCTTCCTGACTTTTGTGTTTTATTATAGATACATTATACCATGACGGAAAAATATTGTCAACTTTTATTTCGGCGGTTAGTGCTGTATGGGAGAAGCAACTCTCGCCATACAGCAAATAAACGGCTACTTTCCAAGATCAATTTCATGAATTTTTGCCCGCAGAGTGAGAACATAACCGGGGGACACGGATAATTCGTCAATGCCCATCCGCAGAAATCTCTCTGTGAGTGTGGTGTCGGCTCCAAGCTCGCCGCAGATACCGACCCATTTCCCGTGGGAATGAGCGGATTTTGCCACGTATTCGATAAGCCGCATGACCGCCTCATGGTGTGGGTCACAGAAGGCTTCCAATGCCGGATTCTGGCGGTCGCAGGCGAGCGTATACTGAGTGAGATCATTTGTTCCGATGCTGAAAAAATCCACCATGGAAGCCAGCTTGTCGCTTATTATGGCGGCGGCAGGAGTTTCGATCATGATACCAAGCTCCACGGAGTCGGAGATGGGGATTCCTTCCAGAGAAAGCTCCTCTCTCACCTGACGACAAAGCTCAAAAATCTCACGGACTTCGATTTCTGAAATTATCATGGGGAACATTACTGCAAGATTTCCGTAAGCCGATGCGCGGTAGAGCGCACGGAGCTGCGTTTTGAAAATATTCGGACGGGTAAGGCAAATTCTTATGGCACGAAATCCAAGTGCCGGATTTTCCTCGTTTTCAAGCCCGAAATAATCCGCCTTTTTGTCCGCGCCGATGTCGAGGGTACGGATTACCACCTTTCGACCGCCCATGCTTTCGAGTACCCGTCGGTATATGGAAAACTGCTCCTCCTCGGTGGGATAATCTTCCGATTCAAGATAGATAAATTCACTCCTGAAAAGCCCAATACCGCCTGCATCCGATAAGAGTGCCGCTCCTACCTCGCGGCTGTTTCCGATATTGGCAAAGACGTCGATTTTGTGGCCGTCTTTGGTTACATTATCCTTGCCTCGGAGCTTTTCGAGGAGAGAGCGTGCCGCAGCATCTTCTTTCTGCTTTCTTCTTGCCGTGAAAAGCTCCGTTTCGTCAGGGGATAGTATGACCTCGCCCGTTGAACCGTTGACAATAAGCGTATCCCCGTCAGAAATCTCGGAAAGAGCTTCGTCGCCGATGCCGATTACCGCAGGAATGTTCATTCCCCTTGCCAAAATCGCTGTATGGGAATTTTCCGAACCGTGGGCAAGAAGGAATGCAAGTACATTATCCTTATCAAGTGAAACAGTTTCGCTGGGCGCAAGGTCACGGGCACAGATTATGGCACCGCCGCCGGTGCTTTCCATGCTTTCCGCTTCTCCGAGGAGTGTGGTTATAAGCCGGTTCGATACATCACGCACATCCGCCGCCCGTCCGCGCATATAGCTGTCCTCCATGGAGAGAAAAATGGCTTCAAAATTGTCAGAAGTCAGGGCAACGGCGTATTCGGCGTTGACCTTTTGCCGCTCAATGATTCCTTTCACCGATTCCATATAATCATCATCCTCAAGCATCATGCGGTGGATCTCAAAAATCTGCGCTCCCGATTCCCCAACCTCGCTGAGTGCCTTTTCGTAAAGCTCAAGAAGGGAATCCGATACCTGCTTAACTGCGCTCTCAAGCTTTAAGAGTTCGGTATCGGTGTCGATGACTTTCTTTCGCTCGACTTCCGTATCCTTTTTTATGTGAAGCACCGCTTTGCCGATGGCGATAGAGGGGGATACGCCCTTGCCGAAAAATTTCTTCATGCACTTCTCCCCAAATTACAGATTTTCCTCGAAGAATTTTAACAGCATATCCGCCGCTTCTTCTTCCTTATCACCGGTTACGGTAACTTCAACAGTATCGCCGGATTTTATCCCCAGGCTCATTATTGAGAAGAGCTTTGAGCCGTCGGCAGTTTTCCCACAGCACTTTAATTCAACGGCACAGCCGCTCTCCTTGCATTTCTTAACAATAAGCCCTGCGGGGCGGGCGTGGATGCCCGCCTCATCTTTGACAGTATAGTTAAAGGTTTTCATTTTGATTTCACTCACCTTTCTCTGTGAGACTTAAGAAATCGTCACCGACCATTATCTTGCCTTCGCTCGTAAGCTTAACCTCACCGTATTCGTCGCTGTTGCAGACCACTACGGGAGAGATGACGGAGTATCCCTCTGACTTGATTTTTTCAAGGTCAAAGGATATGAGAAGGTCGCCGCGCTTTACATTTTGTCCTTCTCTTGTGTGGGACTTATAGTGCTTGCCCTTTAATTTCACCGTGTCGATTCCGACGTGAAGAAGAAGGTCGCATCCCTCGTTACTTCGCAAGGTGACAGCGTGCAGAGTGTCAAAAACACGAACCACAGTTCCGTCAAAGGGGGCATACAGCTTGCCTTCCCTCGGTACGATCGCACCGCCAAGTCCTAAAACGCCGGTGGAGAACGCCTCGTCAGGTACTTTATCAAGTTTCAGGACAGTTCCTTTCATGGGCGATGAGATTACTGCTGATTTTGGGGAGGTGCGTTTGTCTGCCGCCTCGCCGCCGAAGGGCTTGGGAATGCTGCCGCCGATCAGCTTCTCGGCGTATTCAAGGTCGTGAGAATCCATGAATATCTCGAAACTTGATTTGATTACCGATACCTGCGGACCGTAAATTACCTGTACGCCGTCACCTTTTTTCACAACGCCCGAAGCTCCGCTTGATTTGAGGTGAGCTTCATCCACTTTATCGCTGTTTTTGACTGTAACGCGCAGTCTTGTGGCACAGCAGTCAATATCCCGTATATTTTCTTTTCCGCCAAGACCTATAAGAATGTGAGCGCTGACTTTATCGTCGGATTTTTTGCCGCGTTTTTTCTCCATATCGGCTCTTGTATATAGCTTTGTTTCCTCGTCATCAGCCTCTCTGCCGGGGGTCTTCAGGTTAAGCTTTCTTATCATTATGCTGAATAAGAAGTAGTAAACAACGGCATAAACTGCGCCGATTATTACGATCCATATCCAATTTGTTTTGGCGTTGCCCTGCAGTATGCCGAATAGGGTAAGGTCGATAATACCGCCGGAGAAGGTCATTCCCACGCCTACTCCGAAAATATGGGTGAGCATATAGGAAAGTCCTGCGAGGATGCAGTGGATGACGTACAAAATGGGAGAAACGAAGAGGAATGTGAATTCAATAGGCTCTGTAATACCGGTAAGCATTGCAGTAAGAGCTGCCGAGAGAAGAAGTCCGCCCACTATCTTTTTCTTCTCGGGACGGGCGGTACGGTACATTGCCAGAGCCGCCGCAGGAAGACCGAAGATCATAAACGGGAACTTACCGGACATAAATCTTGTTGCCGATACGGAGAACTGTTCGGTGGATTTTGAAGCAAGCTCGGCGAAGAAGATATTCTGTGCGCCCTGGACGAGAGTGCCGTCGATTACAGCCGCACCGCCCACCTCGGTCTGCCAGAAGGGCATATAGAAGACGTGATGAAGTCCGAAGGGAATGAGTGCTCTTTCAATAATACCGTAGATCCATGTGCCGGCATATCCGGAAGCGAGGACCAGATTTCCGAGGCTGGCGATCCATCCTTGGACGATGGGCCAGACGAAGAACATGAGAATACCCACGAGAAGGAATACAAGGCTTGAAATTATGGGTACAAAGCGTGTGCCGCCGAAGAATGAAAGCACCTGTGGGAGTCTGATCCTATAAAAACGGTTATGAAGCGCACCGACGCCAAGACCTACAATGATACCGCCGAAAACGCCCATTTGGAGAGTGGTGATGCCAAGAGTTACGGCTGTGGAATTGGGTGCCATGACCTCAACACCGCCTTTTGCGGTGATGAGTGCGCTGACGGTCATGTTCATAATAAGGTATGCCACCGCACCAGAGAGCGCGGCAACTTCTTTTTCTTTTTTTGCCATACCGATGGCTACGCCTATAGCGAACAGCAGTGCCAAATTATCAAAGATGACGCCGCCGGTTTTACTCATAATGTCAAGGATAGTATAGAGAATGCCGCCCTCGTAGATGATGGAGTCAAGACCGTAGGTTTCAAGGGTGGTGGGATTTGTGAAGGAGCTTCCGATACCGAGAAGCAGACCTGCCACGGGGAGAATTGCGATGGGAAGCATGAATGATCTGCCCACACGCTGGAGTATGCCGAAAAATTTTGATTTCATTTTGTGAGAACCTTTCTTTTACGGTAAGTATTTCACGGTTATTATACCCGGAAATTAAAGAATTACACCAAAAAATTTATAATATGAAAAAAACTTATTTTTTTAACAAAAAGCTCTTGACAGTAAAACTAGGAAAGTAGTATAATTGTATCAGGTGTCAGTACCCAAATAATAACAGAATCAGGAGAGTATTATGAATTACGGAATACAGATGTACAGTGTTCGTGACCTTGCGGAAAAGAGCCTCGCTGACGCTCTAAAAGCTGTTGCGAAAATCGGTTATAAATCGGTGGAATTTGCAGGATTTTTTGATCATAAAGCAGAGGACATTGCTGCAATGCTCAAGGAATACGACCTTAAGGTAAGCGGCACGCATTCGGGCTTTGCCGGACTTGACGATGATTTTGCCGGAACGGTTAAATATCATCAGACTATCGGAAATAAAAATTACATACTCCCCTCTGCACCCGTAGATACCGCCGAGGAACTTGCGGAAACTGTAAGAAAATTCAATAAATATCAGCCCATGCTTGCCGCAGAGGGCATCAGAATGGGCTTCCACAATCATTATATTGAATTTCAGCCCAACAAGGACGGACAGATCCCCCACGAGGTCCTGCAGGCAGAAACGGACATAGACTTTGAAATCGATACATATTGGGCATTTATTGCCGGTCTTGATCCCGCGGCGCTTCTTGAAAAGCTTAAGGCAAGAGTTCCCGTAATTCATCTTAAGGATGGAAGCCGCAATAAGGAAGGTTGTAACCTTGGTGCCGGTGAGGCGCCTGTTATTGCGTCCCGCGCAAAGGCGATCGAGCTTAATATGGATATCGTAGTTGAAAGCGAAGGGCTTAACCCCACCGGAATTGAAGAAGTTGCAAGATGCATGGAGTTTCTTAAGACTCTTTGATAAATAAAATTTATGGCTGTTGCAAACGCAACAGCCATTATCTATGTTGGTAGTGGAAATAACCCCCCGGTTCTACCGGGGAGAACAAAAAGCTTCAGCAAAAGAAAAACCTCTGTGATATAATAGTAAATGGTTTGGCGACCGCATTACTAAAAAAATATC
>JAZRPJ010000132.1:0-5789 GCA_045649205.1 Candidatus Flemingiibacterium sp. | reverse complement strand
ATGCGGTAATTGTAACCAACTTCTTCATGCTGATACCACGGAGCGTTCTCACGGCTCTGCGTTGACCACTTGCGTGCTTTGTTTGCCGCCTCGAGGTCATCGGTTAAGAGCATACCGCCTGATGAACCGGTGATTATCTTGTTTCCGTTAAAAGAAATCGCGTTATATGTACCGAATGTACCGGTCTGCCTGCCCTTGTAGGTGGCGCCCAATGATTCAGCTGCATCCTCAATAATTATAGCGCCGTATTTGTCGGCGATGGCGCAGATATCATCAAACTTCGCCGGTGTGCCGTAGAGATTTGCGATGATGATAACTTGGGTTTGGGGATAAAGCTTAAATGCGTTTTCGAGAGCCACTGGGTCCATGTTCCAAGTATCATATTCTGTGTCGATGAACACAGGAGTTGCCTTTTCGTAGAGGACGGGATTAACAGTTGCATCAAAAGTCATGTCGGTACAAAATACCGTGTCATCCTGATTCACCCCAGCGAGTTTTACGGCAAGGTGTAGTGCAGACGTGCCGCAGGAAAGTGCGACGGCATATTTACAACCGACTTTTGCACAGATATCTTTTTCTATAACATTGATATTCTCACCAATGGTTGACATCCAGTTGGTGTCGTACGCCTCTTTAACATACTTCATTTCATCTCCATGCATTGTAGGGGTAGAAAGATAGATTCTTTTCTCAAACGGTTTCATTTTTATCACCTTTTTATACTTAAATTACACAAGGATATGGATAATTGCGTATGATATTTGGGCATAAATATCCAAACTATATTATATCACAACTGCGGCAATTTGTCAACACATATAATTAATTTGTATCCAGTGACATAATTAATGAAATAAAACTACACAATTTATCGATGAAACAATAAAACAGTAATAATAAATTTCCAATACTGCAAATTTCACCAACGCACACATTTTCCATCGCCCAAAATTGCCACCGTCGGAGTAAATTCCCACTTATATAAAGCGTGATACAGGTGATAATAATAACAGAGTCGGGGCGGAAACGTCAAGGCTCAATTAACAGAGTTGTTTCGCCTTGACGTAAATCTTGTGTGAAGCTACTCGATAATATAGATATTTTCAAAACAAAGGAGAAAAATCATGGCAAGTAATAAGATTGTCGTGCCTGAAGCAAAGGCAGCTCTCGAACAGTTCAAGATGGAGGCAGCCAGCGAAGTGGGTGTTAACCTCAAGCAGGGCTACAACGGTGAACTCACCTCTCGTCAGGCAGGTTCCGTCGGCGGTCAGATGGTTAAGAAGATGATCGAGAAGTACGAAAACGACCTCAAGGGTAATAAGTAATTATAGTATAACCAAAAAGACCGGGCCTTATGGTCCGGTCTTTTAATATTATGAGTCTTTCCTTTTGATCCTAAGTCCGTCCACAACACCGGCACTGCGGTTTTTGCCGGAATATTTCGTGTAAAAATATCCGAAAATCGAAAACACCACCGCACCGATGAAATTGACAAACATGTCTTTCATAGTGTCAATAAGTCCGATATCAAGGTAACCTTTAATACCAAGAGAGGTGGAATTCACCGCGGTATCGGTGATTCCCGTGATTTTTACCGCTGTGTTGGTTGCATCAGGGTTAAGTGCCACCGAGGAGATAGAATGTATTACGGTGTCCTTCTGCATATCGGTATGCAGGATAAGATCCGCACCAAATTCGAGAAATTCCCACAAAACACCGATGGTCATTGAAAAACAGAACGCCATCAGTGCAACAAAAAAAGGCGACAGATCAAATTTGATTTTCTCTGTTCGGTTGAGAAGATCAATAAGTGACAGCCCAACTGCCGCCGCAAGGAATCCTGTGGTTATATGAAGGGCTGTATCCCAGATGGGAAATTTGATGTAATAGTCATTGATCTCCCCTAAAATTTCCGCCGCGAAAATAAAAACAAGCACCATATTTTCAAGAGGAGTCGGCAACTCTACACGGAAAGTTTTCGACACAAAGGCGGGAATCATCATAAGAGCCAGGGTAAGAACACACAAAAACGCCGATTCATAGCTGCCGATAAACAGGGCACGTACACCGGCAAATATGACGAGAGTTCGAAGAATTACAAAAAGTATAAATGTGGACTTTTTCTTGCGGAATTCATTTTCGAGCTGACGGAAAAATCCCACTTTTTTTGTTTTACCTTTTTTCATAATCATACACCACCATAATGCGCCTATCACCGCAGATAGCATATGATATCTGCGGTGATATTATTACTTACTGATTATCGTTTGCGCCCTCAGAGTCATTTTTCTCCTTACCGAGATAATCGGGCAGCTTCATGCCCGCCATATCGAACATCTCGTTGAGAGGCGGAATTGACTTCATCATACCGGAGAGGAAATTTGCCGTTGCGGTCTTGCCGTCGCCGGAATTTCCGCCGTCCCAGACGGTAACCTTGTCGATCTTAAGGTTCTTGACAGCTTCAACCTGAATCTTTGTGAGTTCTTCAAGCTTGTCGGCGATCATGAGGCGAATTGCATCATCAGATGCACCGCCTGCGGATTTGACGATCTCCGCGAAACCTTCCGCCTGCTTGATGAGTATGTTGCGCATACCGTCTGCCTCTGCCTGCATTTTGAGAAGAAGCGCGTCTGCTTCACCTTTTGCAAGTCTGCGGATCTGTTCAGCTTCCGCTTCGGCTTTGAGCTCGAGCTCTTTCTTCTGAATCTCAGCTTTTACAAGGATATCAGCTTCGAGGGTTGCCTGCTCAAGGGATGCACGGGCAAGCTCTGCAGCTTTCTGTGCGGAGTATGCTTCCTCTAATGCCTTTGCTTCCTGGATCTTTTCGGCAGCGATAGCACGCTTGAGAGATTCCGCCTCACGTTCACGGCGTACAGCCTCGGATTCGGCGATCTGTACTTTGGATTCGTTTTCACCCTTGATAGCCTCGGAGTTGGCGATGGATACGCTGATACGCTGGTCACGCTCTGCGTTTGCAGAACCGATAGCACCCTCACGGTCAGCCTCGGCAACGGAGATCTTCGCATCGTTGATAGCCTTTGCTGCCGCTTCCTTACCGAGAG
The DNA here is from genome assembly GCA_045649205.1 of Candidatus Flemingiibacterium sp. Taxonomy (GTDB): domain Bacteria; phylum Bacillota; class Clostridia; order Oscillospirales; family CAG-272; genus Flemingiibacterium. Next base: position 2,727 of record JAZRPJ010000132.1, on the reverse strand, counting down.
CGATGATGTATCCGCTTTCATCGGTGATGTCGGTTACGTTTACGTTGATGAGGCGAAGACCGATCTTCTTAAGCTCGGTTTCAACGTTTCCGGATACAGCTTCAAGGAACTTGTCGCGGTCATTGTTGATTTCCTCAATTTCCATGGTAGCCACAACAAGACGGAGCTGACCGAAGATTATATCCTTTGCAAGCTCCTGAATGTCGTCAAGCTTGAGGCCGAGAAGACGTTCAGCCGCGTTCTGCATAACACCGGTTTCGGTGGAAATACCTACAGTAAAACGAGAGGGAACATCAACACGGATATTCTGCTTCGAAAGTGCGTTTTTAAGGTCTACGTTTATGGACATGGGAGTCAGATCCATGAACTCCATAGACTGAATTACCGGCCAGATAAATGCCGCGCCGCCGTGGATACATTTGGCAGAACGGGAAGTACCGTCCTTGTTGCTTCCGACCTTACCGTAGATGACCATAACCTTATCGGAGGGACATCTTTTATAGCGTGTAGCTATGACGATGAGAGTCGTCAGCACCAGGAGTGCGATAACGCAGAGAAGCATCAGAAGATTCTGTCCTGCGCCGGAAGTACCGGTCAAAAATAAATTAGTCATAGTTTTTTCTCCTTTGTTATATTTTTATATTTGTTTTGCTGTCATGATTCTTTCCACCACTGCAAGACCTGCTTCGTTAATTGAAACCACTCTGACGGAATCGCCGGTCTTTATGGGTGAGTCATCACTTGAAATGGCATCAAGCTCGATGAATCTATCCTGAACGGTGATGGAAATTTTACCTCTGCCCTCGCCGGCGGCGGGAATGGGAATATATACCTCGCCTACCTTGCCGATAGCAGAGCCTAACTGTATGTTTCCGCTTGATTGAAGCTTTGATACGCCTTTTAGGAGATATGCCATGCCGAAAAGTGCCGCAATGCCGCAGATCGACGCCAAAATTACGGAAAGGATATTTGAAAGCCCGAAATCAACGAAAACGATTCCCGACCATCCTGCAATACATAACATTGCCACAATGCCGCGCACAGAAAAAAGTGTAAGTCCACCGTCACCCTCGCCGGCTTCTCCAATGTCAATGCCGTCAACATCTATGTCCGCATCCACATCAATATCCACATCACCGCCGCCGTCGCCGATTCCGAAGAAGAGAAGCACCGTCTGAACGATGAGTACAAGTGTGGCCGGTATGCCGATGAAAGCAAATATATGCTGAAGCCCAGTTAAGGATTCCCACCAGTTTGTCATTACATTACCTCCTTTTATGATATTGAAAATTCAAACTGTCAATTATTGATTTCAAATATGCCACCGTAAAGGCTATCAGCCTTTTGCTTTACAAGCGCCGCATAATATGTGAGTATGATCACACTGCAGGCCGTTTCAAGCCGTTTCAGTGCACCTGCTACCTTTTCCTCGTATCCGTTCAGTGCACGGACGATGAGGTCATGTATATTATCTGCATCCGGGGGAAGTTCATCCTCCACCAGCTGATCGATTATAGTGCAAAGATAGCCGTAAAGCTCTGATTCGGGGATGATATCATCGGCGGTGTCGTTTACCTTACCGTTGACATAAGCGAGCACACGGGAGATTTTATCAAGCTGCATGGTGTCGCGCATCATATTGATTATAAGTATGCGCGCAAGTTGATTTTTATCATACTTTTTGCTTTTTGCCGAGGCCACATAGCCCCTTTTTGTCCAGTTCTGCAGGGTAGAGCCGTCAATGGCACAGATCTCTCTGATATGGGCAAGCATTATGCCATCGGTGACGAAGAATATCTTGTCGAGAAACTCAAGTCCCGTCACATTACCCATCTTCTCCCTTTCCATAACGGTTCCGGGAATATATTTGCTTTGAACATCTAATTTCATTGCATCACCTCTCTGCCGTATCCTGTGGTATAATTATATCATACGGTCATTTGATTGTCAAGTACATTCTCGCGATTTTACATACTATTTACAATAGGGAATTACCAAACGAAATTGGACCGGGCGAATTCGCCGTTATCTATGAGGATATCTTCGGCGGTCATTGATTTGTTTATGACGGTGACGAAGTAAGCCCATTCGGCGATTTCCTCGGGAGTCGCCCATTTTTTAAGGGGCGTTTCGTCCATGATCTCTGCCCAAAGTTTCGGATCATTTATAACGTGAGCGTTAAGCTCGGTCAGCACGCCGCCGGGGGAAAGGCTGTTTGATACAGCGCCCCATTTTGCCACTCGGAGTGCTACGTTCTTCATATACGCTACCATACCGCCCTTGCTGGCGGCATATTCGGGGAATTCCGCGCCGGTTCTGGCACTGGCGGATGCGATGAAAAGGATGCTCTTGATACTCTCATGGAAGGCGTATTTTTCGGTTACGCGGATCGTTCCTTTTAAATTGATGTCGATATCCCGTCCGCTGTCCTGCACTCCGGCGTTATTTATGACGATATCCGCTGTGAAGTCGGGAAGCGTACCGGTGAGGATATCAGCCTGCGCGTGGGTGTAGGATGGGTGATCTATGGAGGAGGGAAGACGGTCAAGTCCCAATACCGCATGGCCGGAATCGAGAAATTTCAAGGCTATGGCACGTCCGATGCCCCTACTTGTACCGGTTATCAGTATGTTCATTTCACGTCACCCTTTCTCATTTTTATATATTTGAGATATTCCTCGCCAATATTGTTTTTTTGCCATCTTTGCTTTAATCTGTAGCCGAAGA
>JAZRPJ010000131.1:0-22834 GCA_045649205.1 Candidatus Flemingiibacterium sp. | reverse complement strand
GTCATGAGTGCAGGGACGCTCACCGGTGATGTTATAGGTGATCTCACTGTTAACTTCGTTCATGAATTCGTTAACCGCTTCTTGCGCCTTTTGATATGCCAGCATCTTAGGGTTCTCTGTGATTTCATGGTAAAGCTCGTTAATGCGGCGCTCGATATTTTTTATAAATTCCGCATCCTTTTCGGGCTTTTTGTATTCTTCAGTAAGGGCAGTGGACTGGGCATTGTATTCGACCATGAGTGTCTGAAGCTGACCGTCCTTTTCGTATTCTTCCTGTGCCTTATTAAGGGCGATAATTCTTTCGTCCTCTTTGATTTTCTTTCCGAGTGCAGCTGCAAGCTCCATTACTTCCATTTTTTTATTTCTCCTTTGATTTTAAATATTTCTTTCGGAAAGCTCGCCGAAAAGGGCAAAGGTTTCCGCTTTGGTTATTGTTATATCGGCAAATTTACCGATGAGCGCTTCTGTATCGGGGCGGCGCTCTATATGAACAAGCTTATTTGAATCGGCGCGTCCGGTCAGCATATTAACCGAGCTTTTACTTTCGCCGGTTATGAGCACACGCTGTTTTTTGCCTATGAGTTCAAGATTTTTCTTAAGTGAAATTTCGTTCTGAACTTCGAGAAGTCGGTCGAATCTTTTTGACTTTATCTCTTTCGGAATCTGATCCTCCATTCTTGCCGCCGGTGTAAGGGGGCGCGGCGAGTATATGAAGGAATATACCATGTCAAATTCCACTTTTTTTAGCATTTGGATAGTTTCTTCAAATTCGACCTCGCTCTCGCCGGGAAAGCCTACGATAATGTCCGATGAAATCGCCACGTTAGGCATCTTCTCACGCATGTAGGAAACAAGCTCAAGGTATCTTTCCGGGGTATATTTCCGGTTCATCTCGGAAAGGATTCTATGTGAGCCGGACTGCAGGGGGAGGTGGAACTGCTTGGCGCATTTTTCGTTTTTTGCCATTACATCAATAAGCTTTTTTGTGGCATCCTTCGGATGGCTCGTCATGAAACGGATGATGAAATCCCCATCAAGAGCGCAAATTTCTTCCACGAGAACAGCAAAATCGCCGTCCTTGCTGCGGTATGAGTTTACATTTTGACCGAGGAGAGTGATCTCCTTTGCCCCTTCGGAGATAACCTTTTTCACTTCGGCGATAATGTCTGCCTTATCACGGCTTCGCTCGCGCCCTCTTGTGTAGGGAACAACGCAGTAACTCCAGAAATTATTGCAGCCGTACATTACGCTGACCCATGCGTTAATTTTCGATTCTCTCGATATGGGCATTCCTTCCGCGAGGGAGCCTTCCGGCTCGTCTACGGTGAAGCTGCGTTTGCCGCCCCCAAGCTTATTATTAAGTATTTCGGGAAATTTATAAAGCATACCCGTTCCGATGAGGAAATCTACATACGGATAGCTCTTTTTTATGGCGTTCATTCGGTGCTCCTGGGTGACCATGCATCCGCAGACACCAATAAGCAGCTCGGGATTTTTCTCTTTTAATTTCTTGAACTGTCCTGTAACCGACAGTGCACGAAGCTCGGCGTGCTCTCTTACTGCGCAGGTATTGACGAGAATCAGATCGGCTTCTTCGGGAGCATCGCAGATCTTATATCCCATCTCCTCAGCCATACCTCGAAGCTGTTCGGAATCAGCCTCATTCTGCTGGCACCCGAAGGTCCTTATAAAGCAGAATTTTGACTTGCCCTCATTTATTTTTCGCACGGAAGCCATTATTCTGTACTGCTCGGCTATTTGTTCTTTTGTAACTTTAATCATTTATGTTTTCCTTAGAATCTGTTTTTGCTTTTTTTGAGGTGATTTTATTGTTTATATATATGCCTGCAAGGCCTAAAACGCCAGTCACGGCGAATATTATCACGGTTTTCATAAAGTCGCCGTCACCAATCGACGCACCTGCCCAGGTTGATGTAATTATCGACGGGATTCGGGCAAGGGTGGAAAGGATTACGAATCTGAGAAAGGGAATCCCGGTAAATCCGGCAAAATAAGTAAGCACATCCTTTGGAGTGCCCGGAATAAAAAACAGAATGAATATAAGACTGTCACGCTTTGATGCGTTTTTTATGAATGAAAGCTCCTCGAATTTCTTAACATTTACAAACTTTCCGGCAAAGGATATTCCGAATCTTTTGACGAGAAAGAAAACAATAGTTTGTCCGATTACAATTCCGAGAAGTGTAAGAGCCATTCCGCCCACGGTTCCGTACATGAGTCCCATTAACAGCTCGATGGGTTCGCCGGGGATTATAGCAACTATAATCTGCAGTACTTGAATGGCAAGCATCACAAATACCCCGAAAAAGCCAAGCGATTCAATAAACTCGGCAAAGGCATCTCTTGTTTTTTCATCTGCAAGAGAAGGAATCACGGGTATTAGTATTATACACAGCACCACAGCAGCCAAAAGAATCAGAACCGCGGTGCCTATTTTCAAAAAAAGCGCTCTGTTTTTTTTCACTGAAACGACCTCTGATTATCGTGAACGATTTATTTACGACGGTGATTTACATATTTAACTACAGTATTATACCACATTTCACTGATTTTTGCAACATTTTAATGTAAAAAATATTATAAACCGAGATTAAAAAGTTAATAGATTGTAAATACTTCAATCTATTTTTAGAAAACTATTGAAAAATTTCAAAAAATGGTGTAAAATATAATTGCCAATGTATTGTCATGGCATTTCCATGATTTTACTTAAGACTATATTTTATTTTTTGGAGGACACAGTATTATGGTAGTAGCCGGAGATTTTAAGAACGGTGTAACATTTGAAATGGACGGACAGGTTCTTCAGGTAGTTGAGTTCCAGCACGTTAAGCCCGGTAAAGGCGCGGCTTTCGTCAGAACCAAGATGAAGAATGTTATTACCGGTGCAGTTACCGAGCGTACATTCAACCCCACTGACAAATTCGAAAACGCTGTCATCGACAGAAAGGAAATGCAGTACCTTTACAGCGATGGCGACCTTTATTACTTTATGGATATGGAAAGCTTCGAACAGCTTCCTATCAACGGCGATAAGCTTGGCGACAACTTCCGTTTCGTTAAGGAAAATATGTCTTGTAAGATCGTTTCCTACAAGGGCAACGTATTCTCCGTTGAGCCTCCTACGTTCGTAGTTCTCGAGGTCGTTGACACCGAGCCCGGCTTCAAGGGCGACACCGCTACCGGTGCTACCAAGCCCGCAACTCTCGAAACCGGCGCAACCATCAAGGTTCCGCTCTTTATTGATATCGGTACCGTTCTCAAGATCGATACCAGAACCGGTGAATATATCGAAAGAGTTTAAGTTCGGAGGAGGTTTATTATGAATCTTATGGAAAAAGCAGCTTATCTTAAGGGTCTTGCAGAAGGACTCAACCTTGACGAGGCAAATGCTGAAAGCAAGCTTATTTTGAAGCTTATTGACCTCGTTTCCGACATGGCTGATAAGATCGATGCTTTAGAGGATGAAATCGACACTCATCACGCATATCTGGACGAGCTTGACCATGACCTTGGTGAGCTTGAGGAAGAAGTTTACGACCTCGAGGACGAGCTTGACGAGGAGTATGACTGCGATTGTGACTGCGACGATGACGACTGCGATTGCTGTGACTGTGACTGCGATGATGACGACTGTGAAGAATTCTACGAGGTTACTTGCCCTAACTGCGGCGAGAAGGTTTTCTTTGACGAAACCGTTGATCCCGAAGAAGTTACTTGTCCCGCTTGCAACGAGAAATTCGACTGCGTCTGTGACGGCGAATGCGACTGCGGTTGCTGCGATTGCGACGAATAATAATTAAGTCGGATTAAAAAAACAATTTAGGGCAGCCGTTTTTTGCGGCTGTCCTTTTATATTTATAGTTATTAACGTCGGTGGAAAATATTTTTTCATTTTTTGAAACTTTTTCCTACTTTTTTCGTCTTTATAGGTGAAAGCATTTTTAGGAGGTATTTATCATGAAAGGCAAGGAAAAATGTGAACTGCTTAAATCCATCCGCCGTGAAATTGCAGAAAAGAACGGTATAAGGCTTGAGATGCCGGAGTGTACTCACAAGGGCGATTGCCTTGGAAGCTGTCCGCGGTGTGAGTACGAGGTAAGATATCTTGAAAAACAGCTTGAGCTTCGTCGAAAGAGTGGAATAAAGCCTATTGTTGCAGGTATTTCTGCAGGTCTTATTACCCTCACTGCGTCTTCATGTATCCCGCACCCGGTAGATGAGCTTCAGGGGGATATGCGCGCCCCGGAAACCACCGATACCACCGCACACGATGGCATTGAATCCCATGTAACCGAGGGAAGTCTTACATATTTGGGAACAGAAGGGGATACCGACGCGCCAGACACAGAAGCATATGTTCTCGACGGTGATATAGCATTTAACCCAGACGATCTTGTCCTTGACGGTGACATTGCATTTTTTCCAAAGGATTTTGATGAGTTTGAACTTGAAGGCGTTATGACAGTACCGCCGGAAGAATTGGCTACTGCAGGCGACCTCAGGCTTCCTATAGAAAGCTCCGGCGAATCGGTCATTAAAGAAACACCGGTTACAGCAGCAGAGAATGTGGAAATCGCCGAAGACAGCGGAATTACCGAGGCTTCAACCGAGTATGCTGCTGATACAATCGGGGACTGATTTCGATGAAATTTGATTCTATCGGCATTTCAAGGCACCGTATCGGCAGTGACGGGGTGGGCGTGACAACGCTTATTGGCGGTGTGGGCTGTCCTCTTGACTGCGCTTACTGCCTTAATCCCCAGTGCAAGATAAAATCATGGAAAAGCTTTACTGTTACTGAATTATTCGATGAAGCGGACAAGGATTCACTATACTTTTCTGCAACTAATGGCGGAGTTTGCTTTGGTGGCGGTGAACCGCTTCTGCAGGCAGAGTTTATCCGTGATTTTATCCTTTTTGCAAAAGAGCAGGGGAGAGATTGGAATTTTACCCTTGAAACCTGCGCCGCTGTTCCCGTTAAAAAATTAGAGTGCCTCGACGGGCTTATTGACTCCTACATAGTTGACGTCAAAGATATGAATGAGGAGATATACAAGAAATATACGGGGCAGAATGGCGATGCCTTGCGGCTTTGTCTTGCTCATCTTGCAAAATTTCCCGAAAAGGTCAAAATAAGGATTCCGCTTATTCCCGGGTACAACGGCAAAAGTGACATCGAAAATTCGAAATCAGAGCTTATAAAAATGGGCTTTTCTGATTTTGATGTTTTTAAGTACCGCTCAAATATCGAAAAAAATAAAATTTTGCAGAACAAAGGTATTGACAAACAGAAAAAACAGTGATATAATATTTATGCTCCAATAGAATAATCAATTATAGGGGGTGCTTCGCCAATGGGCGACGCTGAGATGGTTTTTACCAAACCCTTTGAACCTGTACGGATAATTCCGGCGTAGGGATATTTTTGATGTCTTTAAAGACTTCTTAACTACTAAGCTCCGAACATGGTTATTTTGTTCGGAGTAATTTTTTTAAGGAGGTCTTTTCTATATGAAAAACCCAACATTACTTCCTACGAGAACAACAAATCTTCGCATTATGGTGCAATGCGCCATTCTTATTGCCATGGGAACGGTACTGTCAATGATTCCGATTCCGATGCCGTGGCTGATTTGGGGCGGCTCACTTACGCTTCTCTCAATGCTCCCTATTTGTCTTATAGGTCTTTTACACGGTCCCAAATGGGGACTCGGTTCGGCATTCATTTATTCCGTATTCCAACTTCTCATTGGCAACTGCTTCGCTTGGGGACTCAGTCCTACTGTGCTTGTAATATGTATTCTTTTTGATTATATCGTGGCGTTTTCCGTTCTCGGAATTACCGGTTTCTTTAAAGGAAAGAGCAAGACTGTAATGTGCGTTGGAATTGCGGTTGCCGTATTTCTGCGCATGGTTTGTCATTACATCACCGGCGTTACGATTTGGGAAGAATCCATGCCAGACTCCTTTACTAACATATGGTTCTATTCCCTCGTTTACAACGGCTCGTATATGCTTCCCGAAATCATTTTGACGGTTGCAGGCGGCTTCGCCATTTTATCTGTGCCAAAGCTTATGTCCATGCTGAAGGGCAAATAACAAATAATAACGCTCCTTGACCTACAGTGATCAAGGAGCGAATTTTTTATGGATTGTATTTACTCTGAACCGAAGAAATCTTCACGCTGCTGCCTGTATCAATAAGCTCGTAAAACAGCGGAATCTTTGCGTTGTCCTGCTGGATGTCAGATCGGAATGTACCGTCATTTTCAAGAATTTTGTATGACACACGGTAGAAGTACACGGTGCAGGGAACACCGTTAATATTGTCGTCCCTCTCGCTTATATACTCCATTTCCATGTCGTATATCTTCTGCATGGTGATTTTTTCGTACCGGTTATTTTCTTTGAAATAATCTTCGGTATAGAATGAGTTCACCTTTTCCGCATTGCCGTGCATGAGGGCGTCGAAATATTCATGCATCATATGGACGGTATCATCATAGTAGCCGTCGTTTATATCAACGATGGTTTCACTGATTCCATCCTTTGTATAGGTCAGGTATCGGTTCAGCTCAAGATACCGTTCGAGGGTGAAAATGTCCGTTTCGAAATCCGGTTCGCAGAGGTTAGGACGCTGCCAACTTACACCGTTGAACACGTATCCGTCCATGGTTTCCGATTCTTTCTTGCTGCCGATATCTGCTGTGAGAAGGTCAAGCTTGATGGCGATCACTCCGAGAACACATATTACCAAGGCGACAATTATTGCTATAATCATACGTCTTTTTTTGATTTGCTTTTTGTCCAAGGATATTTCCTCCCAAGCTATATTTTCAACTTTTACTCACCGATGAAGCGGCGAAGATTATCTCTGCCAATAGCGATACCCCTGTCGCGGTCTTCAATTCCTTCAAATTCTACGGTGATGTATCCGTCATAACCGTATTTCTGAAGAGTCCTGACGCTCTGCGCAATATTACATACACCGTGTCCTATGATGGTTCCGCGAACGTAGTTGCAGGCACGGGTCTGGAACCAGCCTTCGCCGGGATCGATCTCGTTTCCGGATTTAATGAAGAAGTCTTTTGCGTGTACGTGCTTTGCGTAGGGAGCAAGGATAGCAACAGATTCAGTGGGATTTTCGTCAGCACAAACGAAGTTGCCAAGGTCTACAAGCGCGCCGAAATTGGGATGCGCTACTGTATTGATAAGCTTTTCAACGCGGCGTGCATCCTGGGAATAGAAGCCGTGGTTTTCGGTCATTGTACCAACGCCCTTATCTTCGGCATACTTTGTGAGCTCTCTGATGATGGGGGCAACAACTTCTATCGCATCGTCATAGCCGATAGAATACTGCCTGCCCGTAAATCCGGCGGTAATGTCATGACGGAGATTCTTTGCTCCCATTGCTGCTGCAAAATCAATACATTTCTTGATGTATTCCGGCGCATCGGGATTTCTGATGAAGTCAACGCCAACGCAGTAAGCAACTACGTCAAGTCCGAGTTCATCACAGCGCTCCTTTACGCGTTTTCCCTCATCAAGGTCATTGCGGACATCTTCGCTCCAATTGGTACCAGTAAATTCGATACCCTCAAATCCCATATTTTTTGTCTTTTCGATAGCGTCAATTGCACTGAATTCTGCATTGTCGAATACTTTGCCGTAGCTGTATGTGGTAATACTTAATTTCATGATATGTATTCCTTTCGATATGTTTATTACTAGCAAGTTATAAACTTACGAATCCATTATATCACGCTGTAAAAACTGTGTCAAGGCTGTGAATTACACAATATTGCTGTCTTCATGCACAATATTGCTCTCCTTGATTTAAAAGCCGAAATAGCTCTTGGTATTGTTGTAGCAGATGTCACAGACAAGCTCTGCAAGTGCGTCAACATCATCGGGATATTCACCGTTTTCAACCCATTTTCCGATGAGATCGCAGAGGATACGTCTGAAATACTCGTGACGGGTATAGGAGATAAATGAACGGGAGTCGGTAAGCATTCCGAGGAACTGTCCGAAGCTTGAAAGGTTTGCAAGCTCGGTCATCTGTGTGCGCATACCGGAAAGATTATCGGAGAACCACCATGCAGAGCCTTGCATGATCTGGGGCTTACCGTCGCCGGAGGTTTCAAAGCAGCCGCAAAGTGCTGCAACTGCGGCATTATCGCAGGGATTGATGGAGTAGAGAAGTGTTCTCGGAAGCTTGCCGTTCTGCTCCATCTTATTGAGAAGCTTTGAGAGGGGCTCGATCATGTCATAATTGCCGATAGTATCCCAGCCGGTATCGGGACCAAGCTTTTCGAACATTCTGGAGTTCTGGTTGCGGAGTACACCGAAGTGGATCTGCATTACAAGTCCGCGGCACTTATACTGGGAAGCAAGGAATACAAGCATTTCGGTGCGCATCTTTGCCGCTTCTTCATCGGTAATGCCGTTTCCGTCAGAGGCGATGGCCTTCTTAAAGATTTCGTTAAGCTCATAGTTTGACGCCTCGGCAAAAAGGGTATAGCCGTCAAGTCCGTGGTCAGCAGTAAGGCATCCAAGCTCGCAGAAGCGGTCAAGTCTTTGCATGAACGCCAGCTTAAGCGAATCTGCGTCCACTACGTTGATTCCGGAAACCTCGGAAAGCTTTGCAATATAAGAAGCAAAGCCGGGCTTATTTACGGCGAAAGCCTTATCGGGACGGAATGCGGGAAGAACCTTTACATCAAAGCTGCTGTCGTTCTTTATCATCTCATGCCATTCGAGGGTGTCGGTGGGGTCATCGGTGGTGCATACTGCTTCAACACCGGAATTTTTGATGATATTTTTTACTCTCATTTCGGGAGTATGGAGCTTTTCGTTGCAGACAGTCCAGATCTTATCGCAGTTTTCCTCGTTGATAATGAGATCGCAGTCGAAATAGCGGCGAAGCTCCAGGTGTGACCAATGGTAGAGCGGATTGCCGATAAGCTTCGGCATACATTTACACCATGCACGGAATTTGTCGTAGTCGGAAGCGGAGCCGGTTATGTATTCTTCCGGCACACCGTTACAGCGCATGGCTCTCCACTTGTAGTGGTCGCCGCCGAGCCAGATCTCGGTGATGTTATTATAGGTCTTGTTCTCGGCAATCTCCTTCGGGGAAATATGACAGTGATAATCAATAATGGGAAGCTTTGCGGCATAGTTGTGATAAAGTGCTTTTGCCACATCGGTGGAGAGTAAGAAGTCCTGATCCATGAATTTTTTCATTTGAAGACACCTCATTTTCATAATAGTTTTGGTTTACACTATATATCATACCACAAACTTTGGAAAATTTCAATATTGTTTTAAAAAGTTTATCGAATATACTTGAACTTACCGCCTTTTTGTGTTAAAATATAAATAGTGTTTAATTTTTTGCAAATTTTCTATATTCAAGGAGAAACAATTCAGATGTACATGCATGACTCACATATTCACAGCGAGTTTTCCTTTGACGGTCAAAAAGACGGTACCGGAACCGTGGACTATATTGCCGAAACCGCAATACAGAAAGGAATCGATGAAATTTCAATATGTGACCACTGCGATATTGACGATATCCTCGACGGAATCTATCCACCTTACGATGCAGACGGTGTTAAGGCTGCCATTTTTAATGCAAAAGAAAAATACGACGGAAAAATAAGGATCAATTACGGAATTGAGCTTGGACAGGCACATGCTCGATACGATGAAGCGAAGAAGCTGCTTGCCGATTACAATTATGACTTTGTTATCGGATCTCTTCACAATCTCCGCTCCTATCCGGACTTTTCTCTGATGCGTTACGCAAAAATGAACCGCGCGATGATAGAGTATCTCGTAAGGCGGACTCTTTCGGAGCTTTTGGAGCTTATCAACATTGGCGGTATTGCTACTATTGCTCACATAACCTATATGCACCGCTATCTGCAGATCGAAGAAGTCCCCTTTGACTATAAGCCGTACTATCCTCAATTCGAGGAAATCTTCAAAAAGATGATCGAGAAGGGAATAGCACTTGAGGTCAACACCTCCGGTCTTCGCCGAGGAAGCACCACACTTCCGTATCCCGAGCTGTGCGCCTTTTATCATGAAGTCGGAGGGGAGCTTATTACCCTCGGCTCCGATGCGCATTTTGCGGTAGATATCGGCAGCGGCATTGAAGAAGCAGCTAAATTTCTCCGTGAGATAGGCTTCAAATCCCAAACCGTTATCCGTGACGGAAAACCGACACAAATCGAATTATAATTTACGAAAGGTGATCACTGATGCTTGATACCTCTTTCAGCCTTTTATACCCAAGCGAAAGTTCTACTGTCGGGCAAGTAAATATATCCAGCCGCGTAATCAGCGAGCTTGGTCTGGATTTTCTTATCGACCTAAAGAATACCAATCTGTCGGACTATTTTACCACAGATCCCGAAACCATAAACTACCGTCTTGACATCATTGACGATATGCTCGAAAATCCCTCAATTGCTGAAACACTGAAAAGTGTTTTAACCCTTCTTAACGACATTGTTGAGCTTCGAGCCATTAAAAGTGAAACGGAAGTGGCAAAAAATTACCTCTACAGCATCACCGAAATCGAGCTGTATATCGATATTGTCAGCCGTCTTGCAAAAGGCTTTGCGGATGTTCGTGACAATGTACGCTCCGAGGGCTTCAAGAAGCTTACTTCTACTGTTACGGAGCTTTCCGAAAGCGATTACTATAAGGATCTCAATAAAAAGTTAGGAGAGCTTACAGCCAAGGTTCACGAGGTTAAATCAGTGACTATCGGTGTGAATCTTGACTCCGAGTTCCGTCCTACCGATGCGGGAGTTGTCAGTCTTAATGCCGATTATTTCAAGTCGGGAAAGGTAATTGATAAGATCCTGCGTATGGACTTCAAGGATGGGGATTACACCTGTATCGCCCCTCTTGTGCCATATACAAGGGAGAACACAGACAATGCCAAGATCGCCTTTGTAAATGCCTTTAACAACGCTATGAACGATATATTCAAGTCGGATGTAAGGCAGTGGCGTCAGCTTGTTCAGTCTTATGTGCTTTCAAATACAGACTTTCTTCTTAAGATCATGCCGGAGATCGAATTTCTCACCAAGGCGCAGTATATGCTGCTGGCGCTTAAGAGCAGAAAGCTTAATTTAGTCAAACCGGAAATTGCGCCTATGGACGAAAAAGAATTCAAAGCTCTGGGACTTTACAATCCCCAGGTGGCTTTGAAGGTTGACACGCCTATGGTTAAAAACGACATTGATTTTGACGAAAAGGCGAAGATATACGTGCTTACCGGTCCGAACCGCGGCGGTAAATCTGTAATCACCTGCGCAGTCGGACTTATTCAGGCAATGTGCCAGCTTGGTCTGCCCGTACCTGCGGACTTTGCAAGAATTTCTCCCGTATCTTCCATCTTCACCCATTTCCCGACGGAAAGCGGTGATACCATCGAAAAGGGAAGACTGGGCGAGGAATGTGCCCGTCTTAACGAAGTTTTTGATATGGTTGATAAGTACAGCCTGGTGCTTCTTGATGAATCCTTCAGCTCCACGGGGTCTTATGAGGCTTCGTATATTGCCTCCGAGGTGCTTTCCGGATTCTCTATGGTGGGATGCAGGTGTATTTTCTCAACTCACCTTCACGAGTTATCTTCACGGCTTGAAGAATTGAACAGTCAGTGCCTGAAGAACGGCGGAGTCGCCATTGACACTCTCGTCGCCGGAATCAACGGCAGTGAACGAAGCTTTGAAATTACCAGAGCAAAGTCTGACGGCAAATCTCACGCCCACGACATCGCCGACAAATACGGGTTATCTTACGAAAAAATTATGAGCCGGGTCACGGCGAAAAAATAACGAAAGGGACATTATAATGAACGATAAAAATTTCTTACAGCTTCTTGAAAATGACAGCCGTCTTACCGCCGAACAGCTTGCGGTCATGCTTGACAAAGAGGTTGGCGATATTAAAAATATGATCGAAGCTTATGAAAAGGATGGAGTTATTCTCGGTTACAAGACTCTCGTTGACTGGGACAAGACCGACCGCGAGTATGTTACTGCATTTATTGAGCTTAAAGTTGCACCTCAGCGCGACCTCGGCTTTGACAAGGTTGCATCGAAGATCTATAAATTTCCCGAAGTTCAGTCCCTCTATCTTATGAGCGGAAGCTTTGACCTTGCAGTTATCGTTGAAGGAAGAACTATGAAGGAGGTTGCCTTCTTCGTGGCACAGAAGCTTGCCACCATTGAGTCGATCATTGCCACATCAACTCACTTCGTTCTCCGCAAATACAAAGACAAGGGCGTAGTTTACGGTCCCGGCGAAACAGATATAAGAGGAACATTATAATAATGCTTGATTACAGTAAAATTTTATCAAAAAAGGTTCAGGACATACAGCCTTCAGGTATCAGAAAATTTTTTGATCTCCTCAACGACAAAAAGGATGTCATTTCTCTGACCGTAGGTGAGCCTGACTTTCTCACACCATGGCATATCCGTGAAGCAGGCATTGTAAGCCTTGAAGACGGCAAGACCTACTACACCTCAAATGACGGTATGCTTGAGCTTCGCTCCGAAATATGCAAATATCTTGAAAGACGTTTCGGGCTTTCGTATAACTATAAAAATGAGGTCATGGTTACCGTCGGCGGAAGCGAGGCTATCGACATTGCCATACGTGCGCTTGTTAATCCCGGTGACGAGGTTATTGTACCCATTCCGGCTTTTGTCTGCTACGGTCCTCTTGTGGAGCTTGCAGGCGGTACTCCCGTATATATTCACACCAAGGCAGAGGATAAGTTCAAGCTTACCCCCTCTGACCTTAAAGCGGCTATAACAGACAAAACCAAGCTGCTTATCCTTCCGTTCCCCAACAACCCTACCGGTGCAGTTATGACTCGCGATGAGCTTTTGGAAATTGCCGAGGTACTTCGCGGAACGGATATCATGATCCTCTCCGACGAAATTTACGGCGAACTTACATACGGCTTCAAGCATACTCCAATTGCTACTATTGAGGGTATGTGGGAGCGTACTATAACCGTTTCCGGATTTTCAAAGGCTTATGCTATGACCGGCTGGCGGCTCGGTTATCTTGCCGCGCCTGAGCCTCTGGTTAAAGAGATGCACAAGATCCATCAGTACGGAATAATGTGTGCACCCACCACAAGCCAATTTGCGGCTATCGAAGCTCTTAAAAACGGCGACGAGGATATTGAAGCCATGGCGGACGAATACAACCGCAGAAGAAGATATATACTTCACGGTCTTGCCGACATCGGCATTGACTGCTTTGAGGCTGAGGGCGCATTTTATGTATTCCCGAATATTGGCAAGTTCGGACTTTCCTCCGATGAATTCTGTCAAAGACTGCTTGATGAAAAAGGAGTTGCTATCGTCCCCGGCAACGCATTCGGTGAATGCGGCGAGGGTTACGCGAGAATCTCCTATGCCTACTCGGTTGAGCATATCACAAAGGCTTTGAAGGCTATGGGTGAGTTTGTTAAAGAACTTACAAAATAAGAAAGGGAGAAATTAATGAAAAAGTGCAATCACTGCGGTGCTGTTCAAAATAACAGCCGCAGTCGCTGTATTGACTGCGGCGAACGACTGCCGAAGCCCCTTGATGCAAAAATAGAAGCCGAAATCTCGGCAGAGCTTGATGATAAGCTTAATGCAATGAGCGACAGAACCGAGGATTTTTATGTGCCGCTTCACGACAAAATTATGGGTGTGCTCTCCATACTCGGTATTATCGCGGCTGTGGTGCTTCTTGTCCTTGTGAGCCGTGAAAACAGCAATATCGAGGCATCCATCCCCGAAGGGGTTATTGTTGACAGAGGGAATGGGTTTACCACTATCATGTCGGACGGTGAGATCGACTACGAATATCCCTCGGCGTGGAAGAATCGGGTGGATACTGCCGGGTTCTGTGGGATTTTCGCTCTCGTTTTCTTTATCATTGCCGCACCTATGCTGCTTATTCCGAAATTCATGTGGTTTATTAATACCATAAAATATCGGGTGTTTTACGAATGGGATACTTCGCCCTCGTATTTTGCGCTTGTAATTCGTAAGGTCATTACATATCTGCTATTTGCTTCCGGTATCGGTGGGTGTATTTACGGATACTTACTGCTATTTCAATAATCATGACCACCGGTTACCCCCTAAGAGGGTCACTTATCGTCCAAAGGCTCTCCCAATGGGAGAGCTCCCGCGAAAGCGGGTGAGAGGGTTTCCTTTTGGTGGATTTCCCTCTCCGGCGGCTACGCCGCCACCTCTCCCATAGGGAGAGGCTTTCTTTTGGGGCTTGCTTAAAGCCCGCCCAGCTTATTTACAGCTCCGCTCGGTTTTACCGCTCCCCCGGTAGAACCGGTGGGGGTTATTTCCACTACCAAAAAATTCGGCACCGAAATCCATTTGGTTTTCGGTGCCGTTCCTTATTTTTGCATATTGCATCCGCCTCTGCGTGCTTTTTCACAGGCATTACAGTGAGGACAGCCGATGCATTTATTGCCGCGCTTTTTGGCTCTTATGAGATACCAAATGATACTGCCAGCAATTATCAAAAGAATCAATACAATGATAATATTTTCCATAACACTAATTTTTATTAAACTTTGGAAGCACTGGGCGCGTATTCCGTCTTAAGCTTCTTGTTTGAGTTAATTGCAAGACCGACAATAATTCCAGCCATAACAATGACTGCTGCAAGACCTGCGATTGCCGCACCTACATTAAGCGAAGCGGGAGCTGTAATGAGTGTGCCTACTGTGTAAATAAAGTAGGATACTGTGTAACCGATCGCAAGCTGGAAGCCGATACCGCCCCAGAGCCATTTTGCGCTCTTCATTTCGGCGTTCATAGCACCGATTGCCGCAAAGCAGGGGGGAGAATAGAGGTTGAACATCAGGTATGCAAGTGCCGCAACCTTTGAAATTGCCATAATTCCAGCGACCTCTGCACCGGCCCCCTCGAGCATTGCAAGCTCTTCCGTGTCGATGAGGTTCTCAAGTCCTACAAAGCAAACTGCGAGGGTTCCAACGACGTTTTCCTTAGCAATAAATCCGGTAACTGCCGCTGCCGCAAGCTGCCATGAGAGAACACCCACGATCGGAACAAGAAGATATGCAAAGGGAGTTGCAATAGATGCAAGAATTGATTCTTCTGCGGATTCGGCAATAGCGAAGCTCCATGTGAATGACTGCATGAGCTGAACTGCCATATTGCAAAGGAGGATGATAGTTGCCGCCTTCACGATGTAAGCCCATCCGCGGCTGCACATTGATTTAAATGCGCCCCAGAATGAAGGTGCTTTATATTCGGGAAGCTCGATGATGAAGAAGGATTTTCTTGCTTTATATCCGGTAATGAGGTTGATGAGCAGTGCGCCGACGAAGATAAGGAGGATACCTGCAAAATACATCAGTGCGCTCACCCACCATGCATTTTCAAAGAATGCGCCTGCAAAAAGAGCAATTACAGGAATCTTTGCGCCGCAGGGCATAAAGGGAGCGAGCATAGCGGTTGCTCTGCGCTCACGTTCGTTACGGATGGTACGGCTTGCCATAATACCGGGAACTGCACAGCCGACGGTGATTACGAAGGGAATAACCGATTTGCCGGAAAGACCGACCTTTTTGAAGATGGGGTCGAGTACAACCGCAACACGTGCCATATATCCGCAGTCCTCAAGCAGGGCAATGAGGAAGTACATAACCATAACGAGGGGAAGGAAGCCCACAACGGCAACCACACCGCCTATTATGCCGTCAACGAGGATTGCTGAAAGCAGCGGATGTGCATTTTCAAGGAGTCCACCGACCCAGCCTTGGAATGTTTCAAGGAGGGGAACAAGTCCGGGGATGAATGTATCGCCGATTTCAACGCCTTCCGCGATCCATGTACCGAGGGTAGACTGTGATATGTAAAACACCAGGAACATAACCACAGCGAAAATCGGGATGCCCAGCCATTTATTGGTCAGGATATTGTCGATTTTATCGCCTACGTTTTTATTTCTTGTAAGCACCTTACGGGTTTCAACCTCTTTAACAAGATTGTTTACAAAAGCGAAGCGCTCTCTGTCTGCCGCTTCAACTGCAGATTTATCGGAGAGGTCGATCTCCTTATGGAGATAAGGCGCCGCCTGCGTTTTTCCTTTTAATGAAACAGCAGTTTTTACTACTTCCGCAATGCCTTTTTTAGAAGAATCGTTTGATACGGTTTCCACAATAGGGCAATTAAGTGCTTTCGAAAGAGCGGAAATGTTAATGCGTGTATCCTTCTTTTTATTGATGTCACTCTTGTTGAGCGCTACAACCACTGGGATTCCAAGCTCCAAAAGCTGTGTGGTGAAGAAAAGGCTTCTGCTTAAGTTAGTAGCGTCAACTATGTTTATGATAACATCTGGGTTTTCCTCTTTTACATAGCTGCTGGTTATACTTTCTTCGCTCGTAAAAGGCGACATGGAGTATGCACCCGGCAGGTCAACGGCAATAAGCTGTTCGTTTCCTGCGAACACCTTCTTAATGTAATGTTCCTTCTTATCAACGGTAACACCTGCCCAGTTTCCAACCTTTTCATTACGTCCGGTCAGAGAGTTGAACATCGTGGTCTTACCTGAGTTTGGGTTGCCGGCTAAAGCAATTCTCATTGGATGTCCTCCTTGAATTTTTTAAGATATGCGGCAGTTACCCTCGGCTAACTGCATTTTAAAATAAAATCAGCGGCATACGGCCCACCGATTTATTTATTGAATTAAATGCGAATCGCTCCTGCGAGCTGTTTATCAATACTGTATCTTCCGTCCTTTATTGAAACAACACATCCGCTTTTTATGTGGGAAACCACCGTAATCGGCTCACCGCTGTAACAACCGAGAGAGAAGAGGAATGCTTCAAGTTCTTCATCGTCAGTTTCAATATCCTTTATTATGTATTCTTTACCTTCGATGGCATCAAGTAGGTTCATAGCATCATTCTCCAATTTCGATTCGATAAGCGACGGCTAACTGCCGGGTAAAAATTTCGGTTAGCCTCTGCTAACATATGATATTATACACCTATTTCCTATATTTGTCAATAGATTTTTTTAAATTTTTTGAGATTTTTTCGAAAATACATATTTCGACAAAAAATAGCCGTAATCTGTGGTAGAATATTGGTGTCGGCAAGGATTTGTCGATATATCTTGAAATTCGGAGAAAATTATGTCAAAAGATAGAATATGTGCAATTTTCGGTGAAAATCCTAATGAGCTTGCCTTTGGGTATGATGAGGAATATTATACCTGCGCCGCAATGAAATACAGGCTTGTTGCTGCAATGCAGGAAGCTATTGCGAAGGGGACGGACACGTTTATAACCACACTTGATGAAGGAGCCGCTATGTGGGGGGCAGAGGCCTGCACTGCCATAAAAGAATTTGGCGGTGGCATACGTTTTATCGCCGCACCGACTGCAGAGGAGCAGGCTGAAAGATGGCATCCCGAAAGGCGTGAGCGATACTTTAATCTTTTGGAAGCGGCTGATGAGGTAATTACACCTGCCGGCAGTAGCTACGGGGAAGACTACATATTAAAAAATGCGGATTCTCTCATAATGCTCGGAAACTACGCCCATCCGCGGCTTTCGGAGATTATTACAAAGGCGGAGGCTTTCGGGATAGAAATAAAAGTAGTCTGATACGGCAAGTCCTCGGTAATATAAAAAAGAATATTCGAATAGGTATAATCTATATTAATTTTGGAGGTTGCCATGTTTCATGATATTCTTTTAAATCTGTTTTTCGTATTCTTAAGGGTTCAGAATCCGTATGGAATGGGCGGTTCTTTTCCGCCTCCCCTTTCTGCAGAACGCGAACGGGAATGCTTCAGACTTATGCGCGAGAAAGGCGATATGAATGCCAGGGCGGAGCTGATCGAGCACAATCTGCGACTTGTGGCACACATCGTAAAAAAATATTACTCCTCATGCAAAAATCAGGACGATTTAATCTCCATAGGCACTATAGGGCTTATAAAAGCGGTGGATTCCTTTAATCTCCAAAACGGTGCACGCTTTGCTACCTATGCCGGTAAATGTCTGCAGAATGAGATACTTATGTACTTTCGTTCACAAAAGAAATTAGCGGCAGAGGTTTCCATGAACGAAACAATTGATATCGACAAGGACGGAAATCCCCTCACTTGGGGAGATATTATTGCTACCGATGATACTATCGCCGAGGACCTTGACATAAAGCTTCGCTCAGCCAGAGCCATTTCCATCATCAACAGCGAGCTTACGCCAAGGGAGCGGCAGATCATAACTTTGCGGTACGGAATTGGCGGAAGAAATGCTATAACGCAGAGGGAAGTAGCGGAAAAGATGGGAATTTCCCGTTCTTATGTCAGCCGTATCGAGGGGACGGCATTAAAAAAAATCAGCGAGGGATTGGAGCGATTCGCATTTTAACTGTAAATCATTCGAAAAAATGTCTTATGTATTGCTTTTTTTCGAATGATGTGATATAATAAACCTTGAAGTTATTACAGTAAAAGGATGTAAGCATGCGATTTACGACATATTTATTTGATTTTGACGGAACCTTGGTCGACTCCATGCCCTCATTTTCATCAGCAATGCTGAGGGTTCTCGATGAGCACAACATAAAATACGGAAGCGATATAATAAAAATCATAACCCCTCTCGGAT
Organism: Candidatus Flemingiibacterium sp.; assembly: GCA_045649205.1. GTDB lineage: Bacteria > Bacillota > Clostridia > Oscillospirales > CAG-272 > Flemingiibacterium. The sequence goes on along the minus strand of JAZRPJ010000131.1, from coordinate 4,099 downwards.
ATGCAGGCGTAGCGAAATATTACCACAATGTGCTCGGACTTGCACTGCCGGAAGCGGAGATTCTTGAACTTGCCCAAAGATACATTTATAACGAATATGCATACAGTATCCCGGCAAAGAGCCATGTTGTTGACACCCTCAAAGTCTTAAAAGAACGCGGAGCATCCCTTAACATTCTGACCGCCAGCCCTCATTTACTGATAGATGTATGCTTAAAAAGGCTTAGTATGACTGATTTCTTTACAAACATATGGTCATGCGATGATTTCGGAACAACAAAGGCTGACCCGGAAATTTACAAAATGGCGGCTAAACGTATAGGTAAGGCAGTCGATGAGATCCTTTTCCTTGATGACAACTGCAATGCCTGCAAAACGGCTTCTCTGGCAGGGATGAAGGTCTGCGGAGTTTTTGATAAATCCTCGGAGGATTATGCCGATGAAATGAAGAGTATTTCTGATTATTATGTAGCTGATTTTTCCGAGCTGCTTTAATTACAATTACACAGGAGATATAAAATGAACGAACTTATTCTTGCAAAGTGGGAAGATATTCCTGCTTATATGGATATACTTAATTCCGGCAGAGAATTTCAAAGAGAGCAGGGCTTTGTACAGTGGCCCGACGGATATCCGGACAGAGAAACAATAGAAAATGATGTAAAGACCGGAAACGGATACGCCCTTACTGTTGACGGCAGACCTGCTGCATATATGTACATCGGCTTTGACGGCGACCCGTCTTACCCGAAAATTAAAGGGGCGTGGCACTATGACGAGCCTTACGCCGTGATCCACCGTATTGCAATCGGCAGTGAATTTCGCGGCAGGGGACTTGCCGACGCAGCATTCCGTTTAGCTGAGGATTTTTGCCGTTCTAAGGGATACACAAATCTTCGTATTGACACAGATGGGCAAAACAAACGTATGCAGCATATTCTCGAAAAGAACGGCTTTACATACTGCGGCACCGTCATCCAGGGTGGCGGTGACCGTATGGCTTTTGACAAAAAAATAGGTTGAGTCGCATCTTAACTGCTCACTTCATCACAGTAAATGTGAAATTTGTTTAAATATTTGTTATTTTGTTTGAAATTTCTCTTGTAATGTGATATACTAATATTATGGGGTTGTTGTAATCTCAAAAAAATCACGAAAGAGGGGAAAGCATGTCCGAAATCTTTGCAAGAAACGATGGCCGCCAGACAGAGCTTGCGGAACGTGCCCTTGCTGAAACTATTCTCGGTTACAGCTATTCTGTCCGCGTATACTCAAAAACCGGAAATATCGGACGCGGTACGGTAACTCTTTCAAAAAATGACGGATACAGCGTACATACTGCCTATATAATAGGTGAGGATGTTACCGAAAATTCTGAAATACGCGGTCGGGCGATAGGCGTTATTATTGACCGCAGTGCCGGAAGCACTTCTGTGGTGCTTTGCGGCGAAGGCTCCGAAAAGAAAATTTGGTATCAGCATGAAATCGCCGAGGCCGTAGAATACTGGGAAACGGGAAATTCCGTCCACATATACTGTCTTCACGAAAAATCCTGCGGTGCTGTAGTTTTCAGCGGCGAAGGAGAGGAACGGAGATACGTTATAATACGCATGAATTCCGGACATTACGGACTTCCGAAGGGGCATGTGGAAAAGCACGAGGATGAAATCATGGCTGCAAAAAGGGAAGTGTCAGAGGAAATCGGTGTTGATATCGAAATACTCCCAGGCTTCCGTGTACCGGTGGAATATTCGATCTCTCCGCGAACCAACAAAGAATCTATATATTTTCTGGGTCGTTTTGACGGCGGCAAGGTCGTTATTCAGAAATCGGAAATCTGCTCATATCGTATCTGCTCATTCGAGGAAGCTCTTCAGCTTATAACTTACGAAAACGACCGTGCGGTTCTGCATGCGGCGGAAAAATTCCTCGGCGGTAAGTAACTTCATAAACAATCAAAACCACCGGATACCGGTGGTTTTCGTTATAAAAATAAAAGGCGTTCATTGCTTGAACGCCTTTTTCATCCAATTATTCAGCAGGCACGAGAATATCATCCTTGAGTACGCGTATAACCTCATCTGCCATCGCCTGATGTCCGGCAGCATTGGGATGGATGCCGTCAACGTAATATTCTGCCGCATTGGTTTCACCCACTCCGCTGTTGCGGTAAAGGTCGATTATACCCACACCGTACGGCTCACACACTTCGATGATTGCATCCACAAGCTCGGTTTGAGTAAAGCCGTGAATGTTCGTCTGGTCTAAATCATAATCGCTTTGACTTCTCACGCCAACCGACTGATTCCAGCCGCAGATAAGGGGAGTCATGAAGTAAATGATAGCATCATCCTTGATAAGATGCTCACGGATACGCTCACAGTAAGCGGCAACAGCACCTCTTATTGTGGATGTATCATCGGTTCCTACATCACCGAGGGTATAGTATGTAGCGTCCGCGGCATACATACGGGTACCACCGTACATACCGTCCTTGACCGCTTGATCCCAGTCATTGTTTCCGAGGGCAACGATTACGATATCCGCATCCGTCGGGATATCGGGAATATCATCAAGGCAGGAATCGCGGAGACCGCCCTGGCAGAAGGTACGGGAATTAGTACCCATGTTGACGATCTCTGCCTTAAGAGTATTTGTAACAATATAGGGATAGCCATATATCTCGCGGTCATCAACCGCATAGCAGTTGGTTATAGAGTCGCCGAGGAAGACGATCTTTTTGCCCTCGAACCACTTAACAGTGCCGGGAACTTCTTTAAATGCAGCAGTATACTAGGCATCAGCGTCCGCAGGGGTAATGTCCTTATCCCAACCGTCGAATATGTAGTTATAGACATCGTTTGCTGCTTTAGTTGGCGTGACAGTGCTCGCAGGTGTTTCGCCTTCCTTTACCTTCACGGTTTCAAGTACTGTTCCGTCGTAATTCTTGAAAATTACGGTATAGCTCGGTGCACATGAACTCAAAATGAGGATAATCATAGCGGAAACGAAAAGAATAGATAAGACTTTTTTCATTTGTTTTCTCCTTTATATGATTTTTGTACCGATTTTCGTCATTCAAAATAAAACTCAAGCCATAGGATGTTTAGGGATTGTTCAGAAGTGTTTTTAATGATTATTTCCGCGTTTGAAACTGTCGGAAGTGGTGCCGATTTCACATACGCCACCGCTTGAGAAACAGCGTGTATGAATCCAAGGTGTTTTCCGATTTCCTCTTTAGGGATATACTCAAATCCGACAGGTACGTCCTCGTTTTGCAGTGGCAATTGTCCCAGATTATTTACCTCAACCGACAACGAAGCATCACTGTCACAGCCAATGATGAGCTTGCATTCATCGAAGGGCGGGTTCATTTGCTGCGTAAATTTATAACACCCTCCAGACTCAAGGACAATAGGATACCTTTCATCCGGTCCGGAGTATATGTGTACGTGTCGGCGAGGTAAATCGCCAAAATTTTTGGCGGCTTTCATTCTCTCGGCAAAACAGTTTTTAAGGTATGGCATACCAAGGCTATCAAATGCCAATTCAAGGGCAGGTGTCGAACGAGAAAAGCTGCTACCTCTTTGTGAGGCACTGTATGACGGTGGAATCAGACTTATAGAGGTTACTTACTCCGCAAGCGGAGCTACATCCGATACAGATACCGCAAAAAATATTGAGCTTTTGACAAATCGCTTCTTATTATAACGACAATTTTTTCCTCGTCTACCTTCTTTATAACCCGCTCCCTCACGGTATGACTCCTTTATTTACTGTATTTTTCAGCCTGGGATGCTATCAGCGCCGCATCGTCAAAGTAGTTGATCTTCATTGCCGCTTTTACTTCATCAAGTGTAGCCGCAGCTGCCGCACGGGCAACCTCGCTGCCTTTCTTAAGAATATCGTACACGCCAGCTATATCCTGCTGATATTCAGCTCTGCGCGCTCTGATAGGCTCAAGAGAGGTTTCGAGGACCGCGAGAAGGAATTTTTTCACCTTAACGTCGCCGAGTCCACCGCGGCGGTAGTGATCTTTAAGCTCATCGAGATTAGCGTAATCGGGGAGGAACTCCTCGAAATGCTCCTTGGTTGCAAAG
>JAZRPJ010000130.1:0-16987 GCA_045649205.1 Candidatus Flemingiibacterium sp. | reverse complement strand
TTTTTTATATACTGCGCTGTATAGATATGGAATCTGTACGGTTTTTATATCAAGCGAATAGCGCTTTGCGTAAAATTCGCAAAGCTTTTCGTTAGCGGATGCCATTATAGCCTTATCGGTTCGCTCGCTGAATGAAGAATCGAGCGGAGAAAGATAGAGGATTTTTACTTCCTTTTGCAGCTCTGCGGAGAACTGCAGAACCTCACGAAGCTCCTCTGCATCACTCTGATCGGTGGACTGGAATTTAAGTCCTGCCGAGAAAAAGACGATGAGGTCAAATTCGTAGGTTTCAAGTATAGACTGGACGGAGGGTTTGCACACACGGAACAGCTTTATTCGATCAGATCCGCCGAGATCGGTGTTTCCGACCACCATAACCTTACTTTGCGGGAAGGTAGTTTGTACAAATGCCTCGGTGAGGTATTCGGTATTTCCGATAAGCAGGACTCGCTTTAAACGGATATCGCTATACTCCCCGACAACACTGCGTTTTTTCTGCAGATTTTCTCTGAAGGTGACCAATGTGCGGTGATTTACAACGTGCATAAGACATTCAACAAGTCCTGCATCAAAAACGCCGCACATGCCGCTTGAAATCATCTGAAGGGCAACATCCTGGGAAAAAGCTTCCTTGTAGCTGCGAGAGCTTGTAAGTGCATCGTAGGAATCCGCAAGGGCAACGACCTGTGCGCACAGCGGAATGGCATCACCGCGAAGGCCCTCGGGGTATCCCGTACCGTCAATTCGCTCGTGATGATATCGGGCAATTCTGGCGGCATATTCAATGGCTTTTTGAGAGATATCCCCGTGATTTGCCTCACGAATGATCTGCTCACCAAACACAGAGTGTTTTTTAATTATATCATATTCGACCGGAGAAAGTGTTCCGGGATAATCGAGTATACTTTTAGGAATTTGCAGTTTGCCAATATCATGCAGCGCAGATGCCATCGCAATGGCGGCTATATCTTCTTCGGGCATGGAAAGCTCCGGCTTACATGTACATAACTCGCGGAGGAGGAATTCCGTGAGCATTCTTACATGATAGATATGATATATGCTCTCACCGTTAAGTTCTCTCTCGTCGAAATCATCAGCAAGGTATTCGATTTTCAGTTTCTTAGAGTCATTTCTCGTATCCAAAACCAGGAAAGGCGTTCCTTGCATCGTCGGCACCTCCTTGAGATAAGAATGATAGGAATAGGTGTTATAATTTGTATAATGTTAATGTATCTTTATATTATATACCACTATTGTTACAGATGAATGAATAAAAATACTGCAAATTATGAATAGAGCTAAACAGAAGTCGCTCTTCCAAACAGATTTTTTAGTCGGTGAGAAATAACTCTTATTTTTTATTGATAAATGCGGACTTTTTACGGTTTCTCTTATTGAAGCCAATTTTGCAAATGATCAAAAATCGATGAGTAAACATAAAAAATAAGACCCTATTAATGATATCTTTTTGGGTCTGACTTGCCAATTAGTACGACCAAAAAAGATATCGCACCGAAAACCCGAGATTTTCTCGGGTTTTCTTCGTTTTTCGCCGTTTTTCTCACTTTTTCAAAATTCGGATTTTAGTGAAAATAAAAAGATGCCAAACGGCATTTTCGAGCAAGGGAGTAGAAGTGAACCTTTCCCTTGCATTTTTCATAATAACAATACAACCAATAGTAGAAAAATATTAAAATAGTTGTATATTGACTCTGCGGCGGTATGTGATATAATATAATCAGAACCGGTTCAATAACAAATATTGAGGTAAAATTATGAGTAAAAATTTTTCTGACAACTTTAAGTATATGCGTAAGCAGAGGGGCTTAACCTAAGAACAAATTGCTGAAATGTTGGGCGTTTCTTGCCAAGCGGTCAGCAAGTGGGAGACAAATTCATCCTATCCCGATATTTCTCTTCTTCCGATCATTGCGGATTATTTTGGTGTGTCTGTAGATTATTTGATTGGACACGATACAAGTAAGCAGATAGAAGAAATCAATAACACTTGTGCTCAGGTAAGTGAACTGTTTTCTGAAAAGCGTTATATGGAGGCAATTCCACTCCTTCGTGAAATGTTGATAAAGCATCCCGGAAACGAAAAGCTGATGTATAATCTTGCGTGGGCGTTGTCGGGTACTATTAGAGAATCAAGAGAAAATTATGAGGAAGCAATTTTGCTTTATCATAAAATACTTGAAATCAGCACTGATACCGAAATGAGAAACAAGGTGTCTCGCGATTTGATGTACCAATATTATACACTGGGAAATATCGAAAAGGCACTTTATTATGCAAATACTCTTCCTTCATTTGAACTGTGTCGAGAATATCATCTCGGCAGAGGTAATCTTTTTGAAGGCAAGGAGCTATCCAAATATTTGCAAGATAATATCCAGCTTTACGGAAAGGCAATGCTTGAATGTCTGGAGTATTTTGTATGTCCTAATATTCTGAATGAGGAAGAAAAGAAGCCGCATAATACCGAGATTGCAAAGAGAAAAATCGAGCTTCTTAAAGAAATTATGAAATAATCTCGTAGCATCTTTTCGTAAAAACATAGGTGGTAAATAGTATCTTTTTTGTAAAAGAGGGCTTTCAACCGATCCAAGGACTGAAAAATAATTGCCCAAAAATTAAATGAATAGGAGTCAAGTTCTGAACAGTTGATTGGACTGTAAGAAAATGACTCCTATTTTTTATCGATAAATTCAGACTTTTCATTTTCACTCATTAAACGTTATTCAAAGAAATAATCCAATATCTTTTTTCGGCACCTCTTCCCAAAGAAACTCATTCACCTTACGGTGGGTGAGTTTTTTCTTGTTTGGTACACAGGAACCAACGACCGACGGGTTCCAGCGCGACGTCGCGATTGCCGCCGAGGAGATACTTAACTATTGACTTAATGGGAACTTTATGGTATAATGAATACACTGTTAATTAGAGGAGATAGCTTCAATGAGAAATTTGACAATTAAAAGAACAAAAAGTTTTGTCGGTTGTCTTGCAAAAATAAAAATCTATGTAGAAGATCCTACTTCAAACGAGATATGCATAAATAATACGCCTTGCCGTAAGATCGGTGATTTAAAAAACGGTGAAGAAAAAACCTTTCAGATTTGTGAACAAGAAATAAAGGTATTTGTAATTGCTGATAAGCTGAGTAAAAACCACTGCAATGAATTTTACCAACTTTCCGCAGGCCAAGAAGACGTATTCCTTTCCGGAAAGAATAAGTTTAACCTTGCCAACGGAAATGCATTTCTATTTGATAATAACGAAAATGAAGAGGCACAGCAAAATCGCAGGAATGGTTCAAAAAAAGGGCTTCTTGTTCTATGTGTTGCTATTATCGCAGGTGTTATTGTAGGTTATACTGCCACTTCAAATCTATTCTCTGGTTCGAATGTTGAACCTAAAGCTTTTTCGGAAAATGGAATGATCATAACATTAACAAATGAGTTTAAGCAAACTCATTTGCAGAACTATACAAATTGTTATGACTCTGCTGAGGTTGCCGTGTTCGCGCTAAAAGAGGACTTCACTTTGGTTGATGGTTTTGAAAATTACACTTTAGAACAGTATGGTAATTTGGTATTGCAAAATAACGACCTTTTTTCATCGGAATTAAAAAATATAGATGGATTAACTGGATTTGAATATGAATTCACCAATCCCGACACAAATGATACATATAAATACTTTTCATTTGTTTATAAATCAAACGATGCTTTTTGGTTAGTGCAGTTTGCTACGCGGACAGAAGATGTTGATGATTACAATTCTAAAATTGTTGAATGGGCAAAAACCGTTTCTTTTGAATAAGTGATGTCTAAATCGGTGCAACTTGCCATATCTTTTCCGGTCTGACTTCCCAATTAGTGCGCCCCAAAAAAGCCATCGCACGAAAAACCCGAGATTTTCTCGGGTTTTCTTCGTTTTTCGCCTGTTTTTAGCTTTTCTCAAAAATCAAAAGACAGTCAAAGCATTTGCCTTGATTAAACAGGTCGCCCTAATAAAAAGCATCACTTCAAATCCACGGTATGGATATTTTTAAAAAATGTGAGGATTTCGTATTGCAAAAAAGCACCGGATATATTATAATGTTCTATAGCAGTTTAACTGTTTTAAGCAGTTAAACATTTAAAAATGTAAATTCCGGAGGTTTTTATGTGGAATATCAAAGTTGTCACAGAAGGAATGGATGCCAAGGCAAACACAACACTATGCTTTGCCGCACAGGAACTGCGAAAGTATCTGTCTGAAAGCACCAATGAAGCGATAGTTGTCGGCGACGGTACAAAGGAAGCGAATGGCGTTATTCTTCTGGGTGTGGGACTTAGAGCAGAACTCCCCAAAGTAGACAATCCCAATCTTGACGACGCAATCCTTATAGATGTAAAAGGACACACAGGTGTGATAACCGGTATGAATGCAAGAAGCGTTCTTATCGCGGTTTACCGTTATCTGACGGAGCTCGGTTACACCTTTGTAAGACCGGGAAAGGCTGGTGAAAAAGCGCCGAAGTGCTTGCCTGAAAAGGACGTATATGTTAATGAAAAGCCCTCTTACCGTCACCGCAGCGTTTGCATTGAGGGAAGCGTTACATACGAATCTGTTGAGGCGATGATTGACTGGCTTCCCAAGGTCGGCATGAACGGATACTATATCCAGTTCTTCACACCGATGATCTTCTTCCAGCGCTGGTATGCCCATAAGGGATACGAGTTCACAAACCCGTACCTTAAAGGTGAGCCTCTCTCTCCGGAGGATATAGCCGGCATCATACGTATGCTTGAGCGTGAAATTGAAAAGCGCAGCCTTATCTGCTATAAGATCGGACACGGTTGGACCTGCGAGCCTTTCGGTATGACATCATACGGCTGGGACCCTGTCGATCCTGAATCTATTCCCAAAGAAGTGGAGAAATACTTCGCACTGATTGATGGAAAGCGTGCAATTCAGACAACCGGCAATTATGCATATGTTCCGATGCTGCTCCAGCTTTGCTATGGCAATCCGGAGGTACGCGAAAGAATGATTGACTTTTTCGTTAATTACTGCAAAGCGAATCCGCACATCGAATACATCGTATTCGGTTTCGGCGACGGAAGCAATGCACAGTGTGAATGTGACCTTTGCCGCGATACACTGCCCTCCGATTTCCTTGTTATGATGTGTAACGAGATAATCAGACGTCTTGACGATGCGGGACTTTCCACAAAGCTTGCATTTTTCATGTACAGCGACACTCTCTGGCCGCCGAAAAAATATAAGTTTGAGCAGCCGGACCGGATTTTCCTTGAATTTTGCCCAATCAGCCGTACATATACTGATGCATTCGAAACAGAGTGCAGCGGCGATATAACAGAGTTTGAACGAAACCGTTTGAAGTTCCCGTCAAGCACGGGTGAGCTTCTCGCATATTACAACGAATGGAGAAAAATTTTTGACGGCGACAGCGCCGTATTTGACTACTACTATATGTGGGACTGCTATAAGGATCTGGGCGGCACATCACTGGCACGGATAATTCAGAAGGATATACGTAATTACAGTGTCCTCAATCTGAACGGCCTTATAAGCTGTCAGGGACAGCGTGTATTCTGCCCTACCTCCCTTGGCATGAACGTAATGGCACGTACTCTTTGGAACCGCGACTGCGATTTTTACGAGGTCCGCGATTACGTTATCCGTGCGGAATACGGTGAGGACTATGCGTCGGTACGCGACTATCTGCAAGAGCTTTCAATATGTTGTATGCCAGAAGTAACGCGTCTTGAAAAGCCGTTCCTGCCCGAAAATATCCCAACCTACGAAAAAGGAATTGAACGTGCAAGAGAATTTATGCGCGTTATTGAAGAGCACCTTGACAGCCCCGATCTGTGTGAGGCAACCTCGTGGAAATATCTTAAATTCCACACTTCCCTCTCGGTAATGCTGCTTAAAGCATTTATTGAGATATCGAAGGGAGCGGATCCGCTGTCAATCTGGCCGCCCATCGAAGAATTCGTAAGCTGCAACGAGTGGGACACCAAGGAATATTTTGACGTATTTGAATTCAAATTCACATATATGCGTGAGGTACTGCCGGAGATCGGCAAGCTCGAAAAATCGCTCAATATCGGCGTGTAAGTACTCTGCATACAAATTCTCTCCCCACAAAAAGATATTACAGGGAAAGCCCGGGATTTTCTCGGGTTTTCTTCGTTTTATCCTGTTTTAGCTTCCGCAAAACTCGCAAAAGTTTGAAAATGAAAAGATATACCCAGAAAAAAGCTGATTGGCAGGAGTCAAATTACCGATGTTCGATGATTACTGTAAGAATTAAGACTTACTATACATAACCTCCATAAATACTGTATGGATATTCCGGAAAACTATGTTCTATTTGATAAAAGTGTTTAATCGTTGCTCTGTTTATTCCATATCATTCCCGTTCCCTTTTGCCAATTAGTGCGCAAAAAAAGATATCGCACGGGAAGCCGGCATTAATAGATGCTATTTTTTGAAAATATATGACAAAACTTATGAGGGCGAATCTCACAGATGCTTTCTGCGGGATTCGCCCCATGTCTTATTTACTGCAATTTTTCTTCTTGTACGGTGGATGCAGTTTCAGGGTTGCTGTTCCCCTTTTTATCCTGATGCTGCTTCAGTGAGGCAAACCGGAGGAGCTGCTTACGCGATGAAATACCGAGTTTGCTGTAAATATTCTTGCTGTGATATTTCACCGTGTTTTCCTTTATACCTATAATTGACGCAATCTCAGCTGTTGATTTTCCCTCAATGTATAAGCCATAAATGTAAAGCTCACGAGGAGTCAGCGTTTTCAGGTTACAGATGAAGTATTCATAATCCTCCAGCACGATCTCATTCTTGCTTTCCTCGGAAAGATGCATGATTTCGCTTTGGGCAAGCTCATATTCCTCGAGGGCCTTTTCGTACTCCTTTTTTGTACGCAGAGCCTCCTCCTCGGCAGCTTCCTTTGCCGTCTGCAGGACCTTCAGCTGTTTCTCATATGCCGTGGATCTTTCTTCAAAATGGGCAAAAAAATCATCGAGTTCGCGAATCCTCAACTGTTCTCCGTCATCCTCTCTGTACTTGAACCGCTCAAGCTTCCTAAGAATAGGAGCAACGTATTTTTTGCTGATAAACAGACAGTATGCAAGCATGACAAGCATAACAGCGAAGATGATCGCAGTGGTCTTTATCTGACCGCGCAGTGCAAACGCATTGAACTGTGCTTCCGGTATCATAAGCGCAACAGTGAATGTGTCACCTCCCAAGGTAACGCTGCGCGTTTTGCCGACGCTTTTTTCCGTTTCAAAATCAAATACCGTATACCGGTCCTTTTCCGTAAGCTTTACCATTCCCTGGGTGAGTGTGTTATAGCTGTTGGAGCTGAACTGTCCGGAGTATATTCCCTGGTCCTCATCGAGCAGGGCGCCGATGAGCTGACCGAACTTGTCATCATGTGCATTTTTCGACAGATGAAAATATAGGTCATTGATCTCAAAGCCACAGACACCGATCGTGTTCTCTTTGGAGTCGTGGATCGGCACGTATACGTATCTTCCTCTCTCCCATGTGTCCGGAATTTCTACCGTGGGGCTGAGAATATAGTGCGTTCCATCGGAAAAAGCGGAATCACATTTCTCAAAGAAGTCCGTTCTCATCTCATTATTCCATCCGCTGTGGAAGGTAAGATCTCCCTTCTTTGCGGTGGAAAACGAACCCCTGTACAAGGTGATTTCGTTATTTACGGTGCTGGCGGAGTAAATATTTATGTACTTTAGATAAATGCCGCTAAATAAAGGATTTTCCGAGTTACTGTTCACCGTTGTATCAAGTATAAAAAATGCGCCGCTTGACGGGGTGAGCTGCATATTCAGATAAACAGTACCGTAGAGTACACTCTGCAGCTCCGAGAGCGCCTCGGAGTTGTTTTCCAGGTCCTCAAAGGCGATGCCTTTTTCTGTTAAATAATGCTGAATTTCCTTCTCAAGCTGATTTGAAAAAGAAATCGCATGAGCCGCCACCTTATCATAATCTCGCTTGATACTGTCTGTATAAGAGATGAGCTGTGTATCCAGAACATTTGTAATCTGCGCGTAAGCGGGATTAATGTTTCCGAACAGATTCAAAAGCAGTAAAATCAAAGACAAGACCAAAATGATCGCAGATATGATATAAAGTGTAAAGCGTCTGCGCATAGATATACCTTCGGCTCTTATCTGTTCAATGATATTCCTCAGGCTGCTTTTTCTAACCTTTTTCATACTGTCACCCCTTGCTACTCCGACAAACTTTTGAGTTCGGAAAGACTAACCTCGACAAGTTCGCTCATAAGCTTATCAGGATCTTCTCCCGCTTCAAGCCGTTTCTTGTATTGGTTATGGGCAGCCTTCAACACAGTCTTAACATTTGTTTCGAAATTAAGTTGGATACTCGAAGCACCGTGATATACCGGAAGTGCAAAGAATGAATATTCGTCAAACATTTCATCTACCGTCTTGTAAATACCGCGGTAGTTTTCTGTCTTTATAATGCTGAGATCTGCAAACAACGCCTCAAACGCACTGTCTGTAACGGGCAAATATCCGGCATATGTGACGAAGTCAAGGTTATGCTCCGCATCTGTCAGCCATTTCGCAAAAATATACGCTGCCTGATTTTTGCGCTCGTCCTCGTTTTTTAGGGCTAACAGACCGCCGCCGCGATAGATCACTCCGTTGAATTCTTCATTGAAAGCAGGGTATGGCAGAGAAACAGCTTCAAGATGCTCCGTTGTATTATCAGGATAGACGATCTCGGTAGGCTGGTACAAAACATCTGCGGTTGAGCCGGTATTGGCAATAATTTCTGCGGTCTTCCAGCGCGAGGCAGCGTAACCGTCCTCAAGACAAATACCGCCGTAAATAGCCGTTTGCGCCAGTGGCACCCAGATCTTTTTGAAAGCGTCATCCTCAAGGCGAAGTCTTCCGTTTCTGATGAACTCGCTTCCGTATGCCTTCATTCCAACGTAGGCATAGTTATAGTAATCGTTGATTTGCATAAAATCCATGCCGTTCGACCAGTCATAGTATTTGCGAGCCGCTTCAAATACTCCGTCAAATGTGTTAAGCGTATCAATAGAAACGCCGGTGTCGGCACTGAAACGGTCAAACAAGGTCTTGTTCAGATAAAATGCCTCTGTTGACTTCGCTATCGGAAGTATAAGCAGCTCATTTTCGAAATATCCCTCGGAAAGAAACTCCGCGTGAAAGTCAGAAAGTTCTTCCTCTGCAAAATACTCATTCCATCTGAGAAGAGTATCCTTGTTCACGATTTCAACTACACGGGGATAAGCTGTAAACAAGTCAGGCATTGCGTCAGCACCCGGTTCGCCGTTTGCCGAAGCCGCCAGGGCTTTGTCAATCGCAGACGAGCTTGTAACAGACACTATATTGACCGTAATGCCCCATTCGCGGCCGACCGTGCTGTTGAACTCGTCAATTACAGCATTCAGCGGTGATTTTGTTTGGCTTCCGTATACGTGCCACATATTCAGTGTGACCGGATTTTCAGGACCGGGCATGGTATTCTGCCCACAACCGGACAAAATAGCTGACAACATAATTAGCGTCAGGATAATTGCAATTATTTTCCTCATAATTTCCACCTTTCGGTACGGGTTTCCTACCCGAAATCCTACCCTTTTTTACATTTTTTATGAGTTCCCTACCCATTGATGCAAATTCGGGTAGGGACAAAATCGAAAAATATTATTATAATAATACTTGCAAGGTTACCGAAGGAGGGTATAGATCTTGTCGCTGTTTTGAAAAAGAACGCGGGGTACCCCATGGCTGAAATTTAAGTCATGTCTCCGGCGAGCGCGCCAACGTACCCGGAGACCACCCCGAATTTAATTTTAGTATTACAAGTAAATTATATCATAAAATTAAGGTTCCGTCAAGAAATACTGATCGTTTTGTTCGTGAAATTTAAATGCGGAACAACCATGTAATCACAAACGGAGGTGACATTGTATGCAAAAAAGAAAAACTTCGCACTACAAAGTCATTGCGGATTCCGGCGGAAACCGATACAAATTTTTCTGCGATCTGACCGGGGCATTGTTCGTTACGGCAAAGCTCTACAAAGAAGCAGATCCGGATACTGAGCTTACGCTTGCCTGGGAAACGGAGGGAAAGAAAAATTTCCAACTCTGTCACAAATGCGGCAAATGGGTGATTGATGCCATGTATAATGCCGATGCACTGGAATGCGTTGCCTGCGCACCGTGGGAAAATACGCCAGAATACTGCAAATTCTGCGGAGCAAAAATACTATCTGCCGACTGCGTATGTCCGAAATGCAAAGAGCATCTGATTTACGGAGGAAGCTTTGATGATGCGTGATACAAAAAACGAAAAATTTTTACGGCTCGGAGCTTACGGAATGGGTCCATACGCCATGAAAAAGATCAAAGTATGTTCAAAATGCGGTCAGATTGTAAAAAGGCTGTCACTGATGTGTCCTGTGTGTAAAACGATGCTGACCCGCAAAACACTCTTTGACGAATACAAAATGATGCATTTCTGCTGTCCGTCATGTGATATTCCCCTGACCGGTGATACTCAGTATTGTCCGCATTGCGGAAGAAAAGTCGGATTTAGCGCGAACGAATAGAATTTTACATCAAGGAGAATTGAACTATGAAAAAGATTACGTATGTTAAGCGAATTTTTACTATAGCGATAGTCGCTGTTTTACTCACCTGCTGCCTGCCGGCATCGGTATTTGCGGCGAAGGAAAATTTCACAACCTGCAGCCACATAGGAATTCGCAACTGTGATGCCCCCGTAGCCGGACAAAAGCCTGACTTTGACGTGACTCCATACTCTCCCGGACAGTACTCTATAATGAGTGTCAATTGGTACAAGGGTGCGAATCCGTCAACTCAAAATATCATGGGCTCTACCATGAGCTTTGAAGGGAACACCGTATACACGGTAGAGTTTGAGGTTTGGGCAAAGGATGCCTATACCTTCACAACAGACTCAAACGGTTATACCACCGTAACAGCAGACGTTGGCAGCGGTGCTGGAGCAGGCGAATATTCCGCAGCCGTTTGGAACGTATACGGTCAGGATAACAAAAAGTATCTCACCGTCAGATGCACCTTCCCTGCGACGGGAAGCACCGCGACAATCATTAACGAAGTTAGCATCACGGACATCGTTGAGCCTTGTGCAGGAGATGCCCCCTCCTACGCCTCAAACGTAAGCCCGTACGGGGCGCTGGTGCAGAACATCTATTGGTTCGACGAAAATACTCAAATGACCGGCAACGCAAAATTTGTCGAGGGTAAGACATACACAGTTCAGCTAATCCTCATACACGAACAAGGGTATGAGTTCGCGGTCGATCCGAATCACATTCTTGCATCTGCCGGGAAGCCCTTCACAGCGGTCACCGCTACGATCAACGGAAAGACTGCCACGGTTATGCCGGACTATACTCGCGGTACTGCCTATTCGCATATTGCGGTAGCGGTCCAGTTTGTCTGCAAGCCCTCACGGCAGATCACTCACGTTGACATCACCAGCGTGACCGAGCCGAAGACCGGAGAAGAGCCGAAATACTTTATATCGTGCGGTGACACCTCTTACGACCGCATCGGTCTCTCAAATGTCTTTTATGCTTACGGCGTAGCTTGGCTTGACGGAAAAGGAAACTACATTAGGAGGAATCAGGATCGCTTCCTGCCGTCAACTGCATATACAATTTCCGTTACCCTTAAGCCTACCGGCAACTACATATTCGCGGCTGATGAATATGACAGACCTCTCGTTACTGCCACCGTAAACGGAAATCAGGCAGAGGTACACAAGTCAAGCATTGAGGCAGGTTGTATTGAGGTAACCTATAAATTCAGAAAGACCGAATCCCTTGTGGTCAGCAATGTTGAAGTGAGTGATATCGACGTGCCTAAGGAGGGAGAATTCCCTGATTATACAATGACTCTTGGAGATACAACCTACGCTCCCTTTAATTCAAGTGATGAAACCACAAGGAACGGTATCATGTGGTTTGACAGAACGACCAATAAATATATGAAGGTCGGGGTTGACAAATTTATCGGAGGACATAAGTACGCTCTGTTTATCGCCCTGGAAACAACAGGTGATTACACATTCAAGTACGTTTCCTCCTCGGACTCTTACACCGTAACAGCAAAAATCAACGGCAAGACAGCGTCTGTCGACGCGTGCTCCGAGGACATGGCAGAGATCAGCGTTGACTTCACTTGCGAAAAGCAGGTGCATGTGTGCAGTCCTAAAAAGATAGACGCAGTTAAGGCAACCTGCGCAACAGAGGGCAAGGAGTCTTACTATTTCTGTCATGAATGCGGAAAAAATTTCGAGGATGCCAAGTGTGCGAAGGAGATCCCCGACATCAACGCATGGGGCAAAATCGAAAAGCTTGAGCATACCGGCGGTAAAGCAACCTGCAGCAGCCGCGCGATCTGCAAAAACTGTGGACAGAGTTACGGCGAGCTTGCCGGTCACAGCTACAGCACAGCATGGGATTATAAGGACACGCTCGGTCATGCGCACAAGTGCAAGGTTTGCGGTGCGCCTGATACCATTGTACCTCACAGCGGCGGTGAAGGCAAGTGCGGTGAGCCCTCAAAATGCGCTGACTGCAAGGCGGAGTACGGCGAGGTAATACAGCATCAGTGGAGTAAAACACCGGAGTACACCGAATCCAAGGGACACGCTTACAAGTGTACAGTATGCGGCGAGCATGACACTGTACAGGCTCATACCGGCGGTACGGCAGACTGTCAGAACAAGGCGGTATGTACCGTCTGCGGAACTGCATACGGCAAGATCGGCGAGCACAAGTGGTCAACGGAATGGCTCTACAGAAAGGCTTCCGGTCATGCACACGGCTGTACTGTCATGGGCTGTGACGAGCACGATACGATAGTTAAGCACACCCCCGGCGCAAAGGCAACAGAAACGAGCGATCAGCTGTGCACCGTCTGCGGCTACATAATCAAGCCGAAGCTTTCGCACAAGCACGATCTCTCCAGAATAGATGAGGTGAAGGCGACCTGCACTGCAAACGGTAAAAAGGCTTACTACTACTGTGAATCCTGCGACTCTATCTTCAGTGACCGCAATGGCAACAATGAGATAACGGATGACTCCGAAATTATCATTGCCGCAACCGGTCACAAGGAATCGAAGTGGAAAACAGATGAGGATACACATTGGAAGGAGTGCACCGTTAAGGGATGTGACGAAATAGTTTCGGAAAAGGAAGCTCACGACTTTAACAAGTCGGGCAAGTGCACCGTTTGCTCCTACAGACAGGACGGCAAAAATGATTCTGAGGAAGTAACGGATACTACCAACGATACTGCTGACGATTCCACTGACGATACTGCTGACGATACTGCTGACAAGTCAAATTCGACTCCCGGCGACGATCAGGGGGAAGATGATGGTCCAGCGCCCTCTGGGAACAACACGGCAATGTGGATCGCAGTAATCGCTCTCGGTGTTGTTGCGGCTGCTTGCATCATAGTTGTTGCAGTGGTGCTCGCAAAAAAGAATAGGAAAAATTAATGAACCAGCGAGGTGAGTGCATGAAATGGCTGTTCATCGGACTCGCAGGTGCCCTTGCCGTAGCAGTCGGTGCCGGCGTCATTGCGGTGTCCTGCCGCAAACATCAGAGGCAAAACAGCGATGATATAGACGGCGGCGTTGTCAAACGATACCAGGCTGATGTGCCGAAAGTAATCGAATCTGCCGAAATCGTGAGCTTTCACTGTGTGATCTCTCTGCTCGCTGTGTGTGAAGTGGATGGCTTGGGTCACCGCGTATACAAGCTTGATGCCGTTATGCGTGACGGCGCGGTGCACGTAAAATACGATTGGTATGACCGGCAGGGCGGCAGCGACAAAGCAGAGTATGCGGCAAGTACAGATTTTATGGTACGACTGCAAAAAATCGTTTCAGAGTACGATTTTGCAAGGCATAACGGATATTATCATAGTGTCAGCGGTCTGCCGGCTATGTACGGCGAAAGCCTGGATGTCGTCTATGACAGCGGTGAACGAATTCATGTCCATGACAACCAAAGTGGTTTTCTGCCGCTGAAAGCCGAGAAAGAGCTTATTCTGCTGTTCGGAGCAGCAACCAAATTGGAAATCGAATAAAATATTAGTATTAAGGAGGATACTATTATGTCAATCTTTGATAAGCTTAAGAAAAACGTACAGGATGCAGTAAAGGGTGCTGCAGCAGCTGCCTTTGCCAGCGAGGAAACCTTTACCTTTGCGGCACTTCCCGAAAGCCTTGCAGAAATGCAGGCTCTGCCCGAAGCGGCGCTGTCAAGTCCCTTTGCGACTGCTGCCCTTACTGTCTGCGCGCTCTGCGCTTATGCCGCAGATAAGTCGGTCGGCACAGAAATGCTCAATTTCCTGCGCGGTCCCCGTCCGTTGTCTAATCAGGAAATCTCGTTCTTAAACGACCGTTTCAGCGACGGACATCATGTCCCCTTCTCCTATTTCAAGGGTGCCGTTCCGGCAAACGATTATACACCGGATACGCCCTTCACGATCACAGTAACAAGCGGTCCCTATTCCGATGCAAACGAGGGCTATAAGAAGCTCTACATAAGGAGCGGCGGTGCGGATAATCCCCGTGAGATCGTAATGCGAAGACTCGGTGACGGAAGATGGATGCTGTGGGATCAGTTCCTGCTTGTGAGTATCCGCAAAGCAAAATCCGACGATCCGTGGGCGTAAGGATCCGCACAGTTATAACCGCTATGGTATTTACAATGCTGTTCGGGTTATTCGGATGCAAGGAAGAATCTAAAAAGAAAATTTTTTCAGTAGAGGCCATGACACTTACCCTTCGGGGAATGCGGTGCAGCTATGTATACAAACTTGAGGGCGAGGGTGACGCGGCGGAACTGCGGCGTTATCGGGAAACCTGCTGCGGTGGCGAAGATGAGCTTGTGCTCGAATCGAGCGCTTCCTTCGGTGCACAAACGATGATCGAACTTATGAACACCTGCGGTATCATCCGCTGGGACGGCTTCCACGGTAAGCATCCGAAAAATGTATCCGACGGAATCATGTTCCGCTTTGAGGCGACGGTCAATGGCGGACAGAAGGTCTTTGCTGACGGCTCTGCTAATTTTCCGAAGGGTTACCGCGAATTTGTGCGTACTCTTGATGCAACGCTCGCAGAGAGTAAAGACAGCTACAACAAATGAAACAGAGAAGCTGGGAACCTCGGTTCCCTCTTTCTCAAAGTCCTTCTCCACAAATATGCAAGGAGGGCTTTGAGAAGGAAAAGTCCTTAAATAAATTATCAATAAGGAGGAGTATACAATGAGTTATGTTGGAAAATGGGTATTTCACTCGGTTGGTACAATAACGGATTCTGATGAGATGGTCTATCTCGGTGCCGAGGATTATCTGAAATCTCCGATGCCGTACATCGATGAAACAGACGAAGAAGCCGTTTCAGATGAGATTCGTGAGAGAAAGCAGATGATCGGTATGCAGATCGAGATATGCGAGGACGGCAAGCTGTATGTGCTCATGCCGCTTCCGGAGGGCGTTACCGCGGAAGAGGTCAATGCGGCGGCTGCTTCCGGCGAGATCAGCCTGCGCAACGGTATGATGGTAGGCGGGTCTGAATCATGGGAAGAACGTGACGGGGTACTGTGGTACACTACCGAGCTCAGCAATGACGGATGGACGAGAGGCTCGGACGAGGATGGCTTCGTTTTCTTTATGACGGTGCGCTTTGTGAAGGCCTGATAGAAACGGTGCAGGTATGAGTATTTTTGACAGCGGAAGATTTAGTGTGACGGTTCCGGACGGCTGGATGGCGTTCTGCGGTACTGACAGCGGCGGAAAAGTTACTCCGAAGAAGGTACATATTTATAAAGGGATATCGCTTCAGACAGATATTTTTACTCACGTCGGTATTACGGTCTGCTTCTTTGGCAATGAGGATTATTACCTTTCGCCGAGGCACTTTTATGAGAATATTGTGGATATGGAGCCTCTCGCCATCGGCACTTACATATGGAACTGCTACACCTGCACAAGTCTTGATTATCCTTATACGATGCTCGATGCAAGTAAGGACGGAGGCGTTTTCCAGGTGATGATCCTTATGAAAAACGGAGCACATGAAATTTCACTTGATGACACTGATGTGCGGCTCATTATCGAAAGTCTTGCGATAACTGAATAAAAAATAGCCAGTACGGTCTGACCACTGCGGATGACAAGGTGAAGTTTGCAAACCGTATCTGATACATAAAACAAATGACCGTATTACCGTCGGCAGCGGCGGAGGAAAATTCTGATCATACGGAAAGAGGTAAACCATGAAAGAACAAATTAGAAGGATCTTCAGCATAGCGCTGTGTGCACTGCTTCTCTTTGGCGGAATGTTTAACGTAAATTACGGTGAGCATATCCACCATGGAGATGAGCACCTGCACGCGGAAGATGCGGCAGAGCACGAAGGGCACGAATATGAAGAAGAGCATTTAGATCTTCTTTCCGTTTGTGGGGATGCACTTGAATTTGTGCTTTATGCCCTCGCTGTGCCGGTGAGTGCGGACGAAGGCGTAGAGTGTGAGTACTGCGGCTCTCACCGCTACGGCGATTGGCTGTGCGATAACGGCGATCACTGCGGTGAAGGAAGCGGTACATCCTGCTACGAGGAGCACCACTGCGGTTACTGCGGTGCCTGCGATGATGACCACGAAATGTGTGATGACTGCGGCAACTGTCTTGAAGACTGCTGTGAATGTGACGAGAAATGCCGCGGCTGTTATTCGACGAGCGGTGACGTCTGCGACGTATGCAACGAAAAATGCACGGAGTGTGTCGATTTCATCTGCGACGACTGCGGCATCTGCACCGAATGTGCTGGCAATGAGCTGT
>JAZRPJ010000129.1:0-1874 GCA_045649205.1 Candidatus Flemingiibacterium sp. | reverse complement strand
CATACACCGAAAGCGGCTCCTCGAGCCAACCCCCGATGCCGAGGGCGGCATACACCGGGAGCGGCTCCTCGAGCCAACCCCCAATGCCGAGGACGGCATGCCTCGGGATCGGCTCCCGAGCCGCCAAGGATGCCGAGGCATATCCCTATTTTCCCACGCAAAAGCGATGGAATATCGAATCCACAATTTCCTCACTTATCTTCCGTCCGTCAAGCTCTGACAATTCTGACAGAGCGGACTCAACCTCAAATCCCGCCGTATCCGCGGTGATTCCCGATTTAACGGCAGCCAGCGCGGCGCGTACATAAGAAAGGGCATTAGTCACCGAGGCATTCTGCCTTGCGGTAGTAATCACCGCATTGCTGTTGTAGTCAATTTCGCCTGCCGCAAAAGCTTCTCCGACGATATGGTGAAGCGCTTCGATTCCGTTCTCGTTCTCGTCCTCGGAAAGAGCGGAGATCTCCACAATCTTGTTGAATACTCCCGTCTTTTCAATCGCATCTCGGTCAAGTGACCTTTCAAGGTCACTTTTATTCAGAAGGGCGACCTTCATGCAGTTTGACTTGTCAAGGCAGTCTATAACCTGAAAATCTCTCTCGTCAAGGGACTTTGACATATCGAATACCGCCAGGCATAGCTCACACTCCGATAGAAGCTTCAAGGATCTTTCAACACCTATTTTTTCTACCGTGTCATCAGTGGAACGGATACCCGCCGTGTCAAAAAGGCGAAGCATCACGCGTCCGCAGGGCACGGTTTCTTCAATTACATCTCTTGTTGTGCCCTCAATATCCGTCACGATGGCTCTGTCACGTCCCACAAGACGGTTTAAAAGGGATGATTTGCCCGTGTTGGGCTTTCCTACTATAACGGTCTTTATTCCCTCAAAAACCGCTCTGCCGCGTTTATATGAGCTTTGGAGGCCGGTCAGCTCCTTTTCGATATACGAAAGCTCCGAAATAAATTCCTCCTCAGAAAGCTCCGCCAGGTCTTCGTCCGGAAAATCCACATTGGCGTAAACTGAGGTAACAACAGTTTTCATTCGCTCATAGAGAAGGTCACATTTCTTCTTCAGTGAGCCTCTTTCGTTCGCCGAGGCAAGTGCCAACTGCTCCTCACTTTCGGCATCGATTATCATTCCCACTGCTTCCGCCTGGGACAGCGACAGCTTGCCGTTTATAAAGGCTCTTTTCGTAAATTCGCCGGCAGTCGCAGGCCTTGCTCCGCACTCAAATGCACGTTCAAGTACCTTTTCTGTCACGATAATTCCACCGTGACAGCTTATTTCAACCGTGTCCTCGCCGGTGTAGGAATGCGGTCCTCTGAATACCGTTATCATCCCATCATCTATTCTCTCATCTCCTCTGTATACATCTCCGTATACAGCACGGCTCGCCTCAATTTCACAAACCTTTACACCGTTCTTCGGTCGGAACATCTTCTCTCCAACCTCTATGGCTTCTCTGCCGGATATGCGTATCACCGCTATCCCGCCTCGCCCATACGCGGTCGATACTGCTGCTATGGTTTCTTGCATGTTTTTCTCCTTATTTTTCATAGGGGGTGAGCCGGGGGAAACTTTCTTATAAGAAAGTTTTCCCCCAGACCCCCTTCAAAGAATTTTAATATGGGGGGCATATCAGAGGGACATCGCGAACAGCGTCATCGGAGCAGCAGACTTCGCGCCTCCTGCGTGGGTCCCTTCCCACTCCGGTCCCGCACGTCGCTTCGCGCCGTCGGGCGGCTACAAGCTGCCGCAGCACGAGGTGACTGCGTCACCCGTGCCTCAATCCCCAGAAATGCGAACTTCTTCACGCAAACTAAAATCCGCCCTATAGGTTTGGCGGCTGAGTTAACCCCGACTTCATGTGATA
>JAZRPJ010000128.1:0-3074 GCA_045649205.1 Candidatus Flemingiibacterium sp. | reverse complement strand
ACATAAACTAAAATCCTCCCCATAGGTTTGGCGGCTGAGTTAACCCCGACTTCATGTGATAGCATCCACCGTCTGACCACACAAGCGAGTGATTCCACTGCCAAACGTACCGTCCCTTGATGCCTTAGCGGAAACGCTGTTAGGGCGCTATACCCGAACATAGGTGCACCCCGGCATTACTGCGGAGCAGTAATGCCTAATGTGAGACAGTTGGCGAAAGAGGAGGTGGAGGGTTGGGGAGGAGGGGGAGCCTTTACGCAGTATGGTTCCCCCTCCTCCGAGTTTCGCCCCCACTGCCGAGGACGGCATATGTCGGGTCGCCGAGGACGGCACACCTCGGCGACGTGTCCCGCCGAGCAGGACACCGCCTACGCCAAATCACTTATAACCCCGTCAATATTTTTGACATCGCAAAGTATATTAAGATCCGATTTTCCGTACTTGCTCGCATCACAAAGCAAGTACTTCTTTTTTGAGCGTTCAATCATTATTCTCCGCATATCGTTCTCGGCAATGGAATTGTCGGAAGCAATTCCATCCTCCGACAGCGCCGAGCAGGAAAAAAACGCTATATCCGCATTGTATCCGCCGAGAGTTCGCATGGCATCCCCACCAATGTAAGATAGGGATTCAAGGATAAGCTCGCCCCCGGTGCAGATGGTGCGAATTCCCATAGAAGCCAGCGCAACCGCAGTCTTTGCACCGCTGGTTATCACAAAAAGGTTGTGGAACCTGGCAAGGAACGGCACAACCGAGCAGGTTGTAGTAGATGCATCAAGCATTATCACCATGCCATCCCTTATGTGAGCAGCCGCCCTCTCCCCGATCTCCTGTTTTGCTTCCTTGTTTCTGAAATCCCGTATAAAGGCAGGTATTCGCTTATCCGGAGAATTGATGCGAAGCCGCACACGCCCACGTTCGCACTCCACAAGCTCATTTTTCTTCATAGACCTAATATCACGCCGAACAGTCGGCTCGCTGATGAATAACAGCTTTGACAGCTCCGAAACCGTGTGGGCGCGGTCAGACAGAAGCTTTATGTATTCTCTTTCACGTTCATAAATGGGCATTTGATCATCCTCCGTTCATTATTATCATAATTATAATCTATTTTTGATTATTTTATCAAGTATTTTTTCAAATATTGACAGAATTTCAACTATCAAGTATAATAAATAATAGGAAAGGTGGAAAATTATGCTCATAACAAAACTCAAAAAAATGAATCACGCTCCCTGTCCCTGCGGAAAAGCTCACGAGTTTAACAGCGAAATAATAACCGGCAGCGGAGTTATCGGAAAAATCCCCGAAATAATCAGGGAACACGGCGCGAAAAAGCCCTACATTCTGTCGGACTCCAACACATATAAGGCGGCAGGTGAGGCCTTATGCAGGATCCTCTCCGCTGAAGCTATCATATATTCCTCCTTCTCCTTTTTAGAAGAAAAACCGGAACCGGACGAAAAAACCGTGGGTTCAGCCTTTATGCATATGCCCGGCGACTGTGATATGATAATCGCGGTCGGATCGGGAGTAATAAACGACACGGCGAAGATCCTCGCCATGCATACGGGGCTTCTTTATGTTATTGTCGCAACCGCTCCATCTATGGACGGGTATGCCTCAAACACCTCATCCATGACCCTTGACGGCGTTAAGATCTCCCTTCCATCCCGATGTGCGGATATTATTATCGGCGATACGGATATTCTCAGAAAAGCTCCCACTAAAGCAATAATATCCGGTGTTGGTGATATGCTTGCAAAATACGTCAGCATATGTGAATGGCGTATTGCATCTCTTATCTGCGGCGAGTATTACTGCGAGGAGATCGCGGAGCTTGTCAGGTCCTCCCTCAAAGCCGTCACAGAATCGGCAAAGGATCTTATAAAGGGCGACGGGGCGGCGGTTTCCGTCCTATTTGACGCCTTGACCGTTTCAAGCGTCGCCATGAATTATGCCGGCTTATCCCGACCTGCCTCCGGAGTGGAGCATTACATATCCCATATAATCGACATGAGGGGCGCAGAGTTTGATCTCCCCGTGGAGCGTCACGGAATACAGTGCGCGCTCGGAACACTCATCGCCGTAAAGCTTTACGAAAAGCTCAAAGCCGTCACCCCCGATGCCCGCAAGGCACTTTCCCACGCGGCTTCCTTCGACCATAAAGATTGGAACTCATGCCTGCGCGCCCTTCTCGGAAGATCTGCGGAAAATCTGATAGCCCTTGAGAAAAAAGAGGGTAAGTACGATAGAGAAGCCCACCGTCAGCGTTTGGCAATCATCACGGAGAAGTGGAACGAAATATTGAAAATTATAAACGAAGAGCTTCCCTCCTCCGGCAATCTGGAAGCCCTTATGCTGGAGCTTGAGCTCCCTACTGATATCGCTAAAATCGGCGTTGACCCACATCTGCTGCCGGCGATCTTCCGTGCCACAAAGGATATACGGGACAAATATGTACTCTCAAGGCTCCTCTTTGATCTTGGAATTATAGACGAATTTGCCGAAGGCTTAATATAAGAAAGGGAAATAACCGTGAAGAAAATTTACACCGAAGGCCACCGCGGTATGTGCGCCTACTATCCCGAAAACACCATGATATCATACGAAAAAGCAATGGAAGCAGGCGTTGATGCCATTGAGTTTGATGTATGGCTGTCGAAGGACAAGATTCCTGTGCTGATGCATGACGAAAACGCATTTCGCACAGCCGGAGTCAACCGCAATGTCCGGGACATGACTTTAGCGGAAATAAGAGAGCTTGACCCTTGCTATGCCCAGAAATTCGGCAATAAGTTCCGTGGGCAGGTGAAGGTTCCTACCTTGCGTGAATTACTTGACCTGCGAAAAGAAAAACGCCCCGACTTAATGAAGTGAACCCAAAAGTTTAGACAAAAATTAAATATTAAATTGCTTGTGAATGAGCTCGGTATTGAACTGGGCTCATTCCTTTTAGTTTAAGAGAGATTCTCTCATTGATGTAGTAATTTATGTATATAACACTCTTGAAATGCTTGCACAGGTGTGGTATACTTATGATGTACCGTAATACGTCATATGATTTTTTTACC
>JAZRPJ010000127.1:0-11660 GCA_045649205.1 Candidatus Flemingiibacterium sp. | reverse complement strand
TGACCTCGACCCCGATGGCAACGAGTGCCAAACCGGCGATACCGGTGAGATCTGCATCCGTACAAAGGATCACATCCCTTGCGGTCTTTTCATCGGCTATTACCTTGATGAAGAAAAGACTAATGATGTATGGCATGACGGCTACTACCACACCGGTGACCAGGCGACCATGGATGAAGACGGTTATCTTTGGTATGTGGGACGTATCGACGATGTCATCAAGTCTTCGGGATACCGCATCGGACCTTTCGAGATCGAAAGCGTAATCATGGAGCTCCCTTACGTTCTTGAATGTGCGATCACACCCGTTCCCGATGAGGTTCGCGGACAGATCGTAAAAGCAACGATCGTTCTCGTAAAAGGAAACGAAGGTACGGATGAGCTGAAAAAAGAAATTCAGGAATATGTTAAAACACATACTGCACCTTATAAGTATCCGAGAATCGTTGAGTTTGTCGACGAGCTTCCCAAGACCATCAGCGGCAAGGTAAGACGCGTTGAGATCCGCAAAAACGACATGGAAAAAATGGGCAAGTGAGAACACAGCTGATAAAAAATAAAAAAATTTTGTAAAAGCTATTGACTTTAGCCCTTTAGTGTGATATAATCTTGATAGTAAATGCGATGGAGCAGAAACCAGTAAATTTGGGAAGCCCCTATAGAGAGTTGCCGGTTGGTGCGAGGCAATGGGGAAGACCTTATTGAATTCCTTCTGCAAGCAGTGCGCTGAACAAGAGAGATCTTAAGTAGGATGCAACGGGAGTTCCCGTCACAGAACAAGGGTATGCCTGTACCTGACAAGGCCGTTTTCGTGAGATGACGGCGAACTGAGGTGGTACCACGGGATTGAATTTTCTCGTCCTCTGTATTCTTTTCGGAATGCGGAGGACGATTTTTGTTTGTTCTGCTCACAATCCGAATTCTTAAATCAGGCAAGTATTTTGTAAAAGGAAATTTTAAGAAAGGGTGATTTGAAATGGCACAAAACTATTACCAGAAAGAAATTGAAACAATGTCGGCTGAAGAAATGAGAAAGCTTCAGTCAGAAAAGCTCGTAAAGCAGGTAAAGCACGTTTATGATAACGTACCCTATTACCGTGACCTTATGGACAAAAAAGGCGTTAAACCCGAGGATATCAAAGGGATTGAGGATTTACATAAGCTTCCGTTCCTTACCAAGGCTGACCTTCGTGACGCTTATCCTTACGGACTTCTCGCAAAGCCTCTTGAGGACTGCGTTCGTATTCAGTCCACTTCGGGAACTACAGGACGCCGTGTAGTTGCGTTCTACACACAGAAGGACGTTGATCTTTGGGAAGATTGCTGCGCACGCGCTATTACTGCTGTGGGCGGAACAAAAAAAGACGTATGCCAGGTGGCTTACGGTTACGGACTTTTCACCGGCGGCCCCGGTCTTAACGGCGGCTCGCATAAGGTCGGATGCTTGACCCTTCCCATGTCTTCCGGCAATACGGAGCGTCAGATCCAGTTTATGATGGACTTAAGTGCAACTATCATCTGCTGCACTCCTTCCTATGCGGCTTATATTGGCGAAACGCTGAAGGAGCAGGGCTATAAGCCCGAAGATATTCCGCTTAAAGCCGGAATCTTCGGTGCAGAACCCTGGACGGAGGAAATGCGTCATAATATTGAAGAAACCCTCGGCATCAAGGCTTACGATATATATGGTCTTACCGAAACCTCCGGCCCCGGTGTTGCTTTCGAGTGCAGTGAGCAGACCGGTATGCATATAAATGAGGACCACTTCTATGCGGAGATCATCGACCCCGAAACGGGTGAGGTTCTTCCCGAGGGAAGCAAGGGCGAGCTGGTATTTACCTCTCTTGATAAGGAAGCATTCCCCCTCCTTCGTTACCGTACCCGCGATATCTGCGTACTCTCCCGTAAGAAATGCTCCTGCGGACGTACTCTTGTCAAAATGGCGAAGCCTATGGGCAGAACGGATGATATGCTTATCATCCGCGGCGTCAATGTCTTCCCGAGCCAGATAGAAACTGTGCTTTTAAACGAAGGCTATCAGCCTAACTACCAGATCGTGGTTGACAGAGAAAAGAATACGGATACCTTTGATGTACACGTTGAAATGACTCCCGAGCAGTTTACCGATAAGGTGAGCGAGGTTCTCGCAAAAGAAAAGGCTCTTGCCAATGCCATGAAGACAATGCTTGGCATCAATCCCGCTGTTCATTTGGTTGCACCCAAGAGTATTGCAAGAAGTGAAGGCAAGGCAGTTCGTGTTATTGACAAGCGCAAGTTAGTATGATTTTGAAAGGAGTATAGCTATGGCAATCAAGCAGTTAACGGTATTTCTTCAGAACAGAAAGGGTTCCATCGTTTCAGTCACTGATATTCTCGCAAAGAACAATGTAAACATAAGAGCTTTATCCATCGCAGAAACAGAAGAATTCGGTATTCTTCGCCTTATTGTAAACGACACCGATGCGGCGGAAAAGATTCTTAATGAACAGCATTATCTCATCAAAGCTGTTGATGTTGTGGGAGTGAAGATCGGCGATGCTCCCGGCAAGCTTACTGCGGCTCTTGATGTTCTTGACAAGGCAGATATCAATGTTGAATATATGTATGCGTTTATGGCGCGCACTGAAAAGCACGCTTATGTGGTGTTAAGAGTAGAGGAAAACGGGGCAGCGGAAGCAGCTCTCACAGGTGCCGGCTTCAAGATGATAAGCGAAGCGGATATTTGTAAGCTTTAATTGGAATTTTATTTAAGCGGAGTATACCGATACCACACGATGACCTCACTTGTAATTTCGCAGGTGAGGTCATGCTGTAAGGCAAATGCATTGACGGAGGCAAATTAATATGAACATGAATTTCAAACGCAAATTACCTATCCCAAGCGAAATCAAAGAACAGTATCCCATCACATGGAAGCTTGAGGAAATTAAAGAAAAGCGGGATGCGGAGCTGAAGGCGATTTTTGAGGGGAAGGACGACAGATTTGTTTTAATTATCGGCCCCTGCTCGGCAGATAAGGATGACAGCGTAATAGATTATATTTCACGGCTGAGAGGCGTGCAGGAAAAGGTTGCGGATAAAATTTTTATTATCCCCAGAATCTACACAAATAAGCCGAGAACCACCGGTGACGGATATAAAGGTATGCTTCATCAGCCTGACCCACATAAGGGAGAGGATATGCTGAAGGGACTTGTTGCAATCAGAAATCTTCATATCAGAGCCATTAGTGAAACGGGATTCACCTGTGCCGATGAGATGCTGTATCCTGAAAACTACAGATACCTTTCAGATGTTTTATGTTATGTTGCAATCGGCGCAAGATCGGTTGAAAATCAGAAGCATCGCCTTACCGCAAGCGGCCTTGATATACCCGTTGGCATGAAGAATCCCACTGCCGGAGATATTTCCGTTATGATGAACTCTATCACGGCGGCTCAGCATCCTCATACATTCATCTACAGAGGATGGGAGGTTGAGAGCCAGGGAAATCCTCTTGCCCATGCAATTCTCCGCGGATACGTCAACAAGCACGGTCAGTCTATGCCGAACTATCACTATGAGGACCTTATTCACCTTGCGGAGATCTACGAAAAATCCGGTTTACGCAATCCTGCGGTTATTGTTGACACCAACCATTCAAATTCAGGCAAGAAGTGGATGGAGCAGCCGCGAATTGCAAAGGAAGTGCTTCACAGCTGCCGCCACTCTGACGATGTTAAGAAACTTGTGAAGGGACTTATGATAGAGAGCTACATTGAGGATGGAGCACAGAAGCCTGAGGAATGTATTTACGGTAAATCTATCACCGACCCCTGCCTTGGTTGGGAGAAGACCGAAGAGCTGATTCTCGATATTGCAGATAAGCTGTAACTGTGTGAATGTCACTTATATGGAGAAATATTCCGTTTGTGTATTGACAGTGAGCGATTTTTGTAGTATAATTATTTAAGCAGTTAATATCTGCGTGAAATTATAGTATCAATTGGAATTTACTGTTTTTTGGAGGAAATATTAATGCTCAGAGTTGGAATTGTTGGATGCGGATGTATATTCACCATGCACGCAACAAGTGCGGATCACCTTGAAAATTCGACTATTGTCGGTGTTTGCGATATTAAGAAGGACCGTGCGGATAAGGCGGCTGCTAAATATAACTGTAAAGCGTACTACGATTACAAGGAAATGATCAATAAGGATATAATTGATGTGGTACATATCTGTGTTCCCCATTATCTGCATCCTATCATTTCGAAGTATGCTATTGAAGCAGGCGTAAATGTACTTTGCGAAAAGCCCATGAGTATCAAGTATGAGGATGCTGTTGAGAATGTTAAGCTCGCCGAGGAAAAGGGTGTCAAGTACGGCATTATTTTTCAGTGCAGATATAACGATTCCGCAAAGCTTGTAAAATCGAAGCTTGAGGACGGCACTCTCGGAAAGATCATCTCCGCAAGAGTTGTTCTTACCTGGTGTAAGCCTGATGAATACTACAGCCTCTCCGACTGGAAGGGCACATGGGATAAAGAGGGCGGTGGAGTTGTAATCGACCAGGCAATTCACTCTATTGACCTTGCAAACTGGTTCATTGATGATGAGATCGAAAGCGTTCAGGCGCATCTTTCCAACAGAGGTCATAACATAATGGAAGTTGACGACTCAGGTGAAGGTTTTATCCGTTATAAGAACGGTGCAACCCTCGGCTTCTGGGCTATGAACAACTACGGAGTTGACGAGCCTATTGAAATAAGACTCTTCTGCGAAAACGGCAAGGTTGTTATGGATTACGACCAGGCAACCATTACCTTAAACGACGGCAGAGTTATTACCGCCGAAACCGAGATCGATCCCAATGTAAATTACGAGGGTGGAAAGGATTACTGGGGATTCCAGCATATCCGCGAGATCGCAGACTTCTACCGCGCAGTGGAAGAAGACGTTGAGCCTACCATCAGCGGCAGAGAGGCACTTAAGATTCAGAAGCTTATCTGCGAGATTTACGAAAAGGGCACAAAGAATTTCGAAAAGAACAATTAATAAATAGAAAATGTGGGTGGGTTGCCATCCACATTTTTGTTTTATATTTCCTATTTACAAATTTATGATTTTATGATACAATATCTATGATGAGTAAATTGAAAGGGACTGATAAAAATGAGCAAGACATTACTTGATATGTATGGGATCATAAGAGAATATTTTGATTTTGGCGTCGAGTTCCTTGTACTTGTAATTGAGATAATAGGCACATTTGTACTTATGTATGCTGTGATTTCTGCAGTTGTAGAGCTTTTTAAAAAGAAAAAGCATATTCGTTTAAGGCTGGCGGAGGGAATAGCTTTTGCTCTTGAGCTTAAGATGGGCGGCGAGCTTCTCCGAACGGTAATTGTCCGTGATTTCGAGGAACTTTTGATTCTCGGCTCGATAATCATACTGCGCGCGGCACTTACGTTCATTATTCAGTGGGAAATTCGCACCGAAAAGAAATACCATGCCGAAGAGCTTCTTAACGAAGAGGAAAAGAAATAAAAAGTATAGGAAAGGCTCCGAGTTAACCGCTCGGAGCTTTTTTTGTACATATTATACTATTGATTTTTCGGGGATAATTTGGTACAATATTTGTATATATTTGATTTATGGAGAAAAGTTATGAAAAAAATAACGGCGGTATTAATTGTTATAGTCATGCAGACTGTTTTTTGTTTCAGTCTTGGAATTGGCGCCGAAACAGAAAAAATATCGGTTATCGTTGAACTTGATCTACCGGAGGGATGCGATTCCTGCGAGTATGCAAAAAAATGTGCAGAGCTGGTTTCCAAATCAGCCTGTGGGTTTGAGCTTGAATATATTTATGATACACTTATCTGCGGCTTCAGTGGAGAAATTTCCGCAAATTCTATTTTGCGCATAACGGAGTTGAATTTTCCTTGCGAGGTCTACACTACCGCAGAGTACGAAGCACTTAACTTGACCGGGACGGAATATTCGGGCACGGACTACGGTATGGTTTCTGCCGCCATGGTCGGCTATTACGGTGATGGAATGGACACATTCACCGGTGACGGAGTTAAAGTTGCGGTCATTGACAATGGCTTTGATATAAACCATCCGGCTTTTTCCAAAGAGGTGACGGATACCCTTGATTTAGAGTCACTAAAAGATGCGAGAGGAGCAAAGCGTCCTCATGCATTTATGAGTGTGGTTGACCCGATGAAGCTGTATCACAGCTCAAAGATTCCCTTTGCCTATGATTATGCCAATAAAGATTTGGACGTTTCTACCACCGCATCATTTCACGGAAATCATGTGGCAGGAATAATCGGAGCTGCAGCTACAGAATACAGCGATATGCATGGTATTGCTCCCGGCTGCCAGCTCATTTTAATGAAGATTTTTGACGAAAGCCGTAATGTTGCATCCGATGCGGCGCTGATCGCCGCTCTTGAAGATGCACTCAAGCTTGGCGCAGATATTATAAATCTGAGTCTTGGCATATACGCCGGCTCTGCCAGTGGAAATGCCATTGACGTGGGTGATATACTCAATAAGGCAGAGTCCATGGGGTGCATTATAGTATCCGCCGCCGGGAATGAAAGTGTGACAACCAGAATAAGTGCGGCAAATCCAAGCGGTACAGGCTTGCCTCTTGCTACGTACACCGACTACGGAACAGTGTCCTTTCCCTCAACAGAGGAATATGTAATTTCCGTGGCAAGCGTTGACAATACAGTGCGGTTTGGTCAGTATTTTCGCCATGCCGAAAACAAAAAGCTTTTTGTTGACTACGAGGATACCACTATATTAGCTGACGAAAAAAGTGTATCCTTCACCGAGCATTTTCACGGCAAGACTTTAGAATATGCCGTGATACCCGGAATGGGGAAAGAAAACGATTACAAGGGCATCAACGCAAAAGGCAAATTGGCGCTCATCGAGCGAGGAGAGATCTCTTTTGTGGAGAAGGTAAATATCGCTGAAAAAATGGGCGCGGTTGGCGTGATAATATATAACAATGACCCCGAATGGGTGGCGATGGAGCTTACCGGAGCAAAGCTTCCCACCGTCTTGATAAGCCGGGAAGACGGTAAGCTCTTGACCGAAGAAAAGAGCCGTACCGTGGAATTCAGCAAGGATTTTACCGTGAGAGAACAGACAGAAAACGGCGGCAAAATATCGTCCTTCTCTTCTTACGGTGTCACACCATCCCTTACGCTTAAGCCTGATATCTGCGGAGTGGGCGGCAATGTGCTTAGCGTGGCAAACGGAACTTCCTATGCCGGAATGACGGGAACATCAATGGCATCCCCCCAGGTGACGGGACTCATTGCATTAATGCTCGAAAAAGCAATGGACGAAAAGGCTGTAAATATGTCAGATGCCGCAAGGGATATTAAAATATCTCTCATGAATACAGCAAAACCAATAATGCAGGAAAACGGTGTGGAATATTCTCCACGTGTACAGGGCGCAGGACTTGCGGATATCAGAGGTGCACTAAGTCAAAGTGTAAGGCTTACGTCTTCCAGAACCGGTCTTCCCAAAGCGGAGCTTTATGACGACATCGCGGACAGCTTTAATATTGATATAGTCCTTGAAAATGTTGCGGATAAAGCGCAAACGCTGTCCCTTAGCGCGACCCTGACGGGTGATGGTTATACAGAACATACACTGAACGGAGAAAGCCGCTATTACAGTACCTTGACATCGGAAGCGGATAAATATTCGAATATCAGCTTTGGCGACAGCGGCAATCTGAACCGATATGCCGAAGACTATGCTCCTTTTAAGGTAACATTAAAGGAGGGAGAGATTAAAAATATCTCTCTCAAGGTAAGCCTTGACGGAGAATATCATAAAAAATTAAGTGAAATTTTCACAAACGGATATTTTATGGAGGGCTTTATCCGGTGCGAAATGGAGAGCGGCGAGGAAATCTCCATGCCGTACATGGGATATGCCGGAGATTGGGGAAAGGGCAGAATAACCGACGGTGACCGTTACTCACCTGATGAAGTGATGTTCAACGGCACAGCATTTTATGTACCCATTGAAACCGGTGATTATGTGGTTTCGGGACTTAATATTTTTGATGAAGACGGCGAATGCAGTGCCGATTCCATTGCCTTTTCGCCGAACGGTGACGGATTTGCAGATTCGATCAGCTTTATAGCTCCCCTTATTCGAAATTGCAAGAGCTCGGTAATGACAATAATGGATTCAAATGGTAAGGAAATCTACTCTGCTTCTTCAAAATATGCGGCGAAGACTGTCGGAAGTGATACACTGCGTGTTTTCCGATATGATTGGGCAGGCGATGACGGAATATACCACGGTTATACCTTCCCCGACGGACGTTACGATATAAATATCGAATATCATCTTGATTACATAAACGCCCGTCCGCAGACGTCTGCTTATACTGTCATCATCGATACAGTATTGCCAAGGGTGAAGAATGTATCTGTCACGGGAAATAAAATAAGAATTGATGCCGAGGACGAAAACGATATCTACTGCATCAGTATTTACGAAAATGATTCTGTGGGAACATACCTTAAAAAGGTGACTGACAAAAGTGCGGAGTTCGATATTTCCGACTATGAAGGCGATAGTATCTACTACGAGGTCATCGACTGCGCGTACAACATTTTTGTTGGAAAAATAACTCTCGATAGATAAAAAAGCTCATTGAAATGAGCATTTTGAAAGGGAAATTTTGATGAAATCTGAATTAATAAAGATGCCGTCAATGAGAAAGGCAGCTGCA
Organism: Candidatus Flemingiibacterium sp.; assembly: GCA_045649205.1. Taxonomy (GTDB): domain Bacteria; phylum Bacillota; class Clostridia; order Oscillospirales; family CAG-272; genus Flemingiibacterium. The sequence goes on along the minus strand of JAZRPJ010000127.1, from coordinate 2,893 downwards.
GCAGCTGTAGCTGCATCAATGATCATGTCCTCTCTCCCGCTTGCGGCTGAATCTGGGATAGTACCCGAGAAAAAGGAAGTTTTCAAGGGTGAGGACATGTGTATAGCTATTCTTGACAGAGGCTTTGCTTTCGAGCATGAAAGTCTTATAATAACCGACAAAGAACCGAAGCTGTCAAAACAGCGATCCGATACGCTTTTTAAGAATACCATCGCATACAGAGAGCTGTCGGAGAATATGGGAGAAACAAGGGAGAAAATATTTAAAAAAGAAAAACGGCTCTCGGTGTACGTAAATGAGAAGATCCCCTTTGCATACGATTACGGGGATAACGACACCGATTTATCCGGAGATTTCGCCACCCATGGAATGGCGATGATGTCAGTTGCCGCAGGGACAGACACCCTATACGGCGGAACTGCCGCAATATCCGCCGGAACAGCGCCTGAGGCACAGATCCTTGCGATGAAGGTCTATTCCGACGAAGTCGGCGGTGTGACGGGAGAGGCTGTGAGCGCGGCGGTAAATGATGCCGTTACTATGGGCGCAGATGTTATTTATATCGCCGTTACCGAACTTTGCGGATTTGAAGAAAAGGAATGGCCGGGCCTTGAGCAATCTATCAACAATGCTTGGGAAAATGGTGTAATTGTCGTCAGTGCCGCAGGGGATACGATTGAATACGGAAAAGGAAACATATTCGACAGGCTCGGGTCTATATACTATATAACCGCAGATTCTCCGGATGTGGGAACTGTGGCGTATCCATCAAGCAGTCCGAAAGTAATAAGCGTGGGAAGTGCAGACAGGTATGAGATAATCTCTGATTTTTTGACCCTCGGTGACGGAGAAGCCGTCCCATACAGTGATTCGAATTATCTTTATGAGATAAACGGGGTAAAAAAATCCTTCGCCCAGCATTTCGAAGGACGGGAGCTTGAATATGTGATCTGTGAGGGCGTGGGCAAGCCGGAAGAGCTTTCAGCAGCAGGCGATTTAAAGGGAAAAGCGGCAGTAGTCAGCCGCGGTGAAATTACCTTTGCGGAAAAAGCGAAGAATGCGGCAGCATTTGGTGCCGCCGCGCTGGTGATTTACAATGATACATTTACGCTTGGGGCACTGAATACTATGATAGCCCTTGATGATTCACCGATCCCGGCGATATTTATAGAGGCAGAGGACTTTAAGAAGATGGCTTCTTCGGAAAAAAGGAGCTTTGTAACAAATATTGGGGATTCATACAGTACGGTTATAAATAAGTCCCCGTTTGTTTCGGTTTTCTCCCCCAGCGGAACAACGCCTGAGCTTGGTTTGAAGCCTGATGTTATGGCTGTGGGGACCGCGGTAAGATGCGCCATGCCATCCGGCGGTTACGGGGCAATGAATTCCACAACTGCCGCCGCCGCAAAGGTCGCCGGTATATGTGCCGGTATAAAGGAGTATATTCTTGAGTCCGGCGAGAAGCTTACAAATAGATCACTTGCAGACAGAGTGCGAAGCTTGCTTGTTAACTCTGCGTCGGTCATAAACGATATGGCGGCAGGAGAATTATATTCTCCGAGAAAGCAGGGGGGCGGTTTGGTAAGCCTTGAAAGGGCTGTCGGAACAGAACTGCTTATTTCGTCCGGCGGTAATTACAAAGCCGAGTTAGGTGACGGACATTCGTCTGTTATTGAGTTTGAGATTACAGTACAGAATATTTCCGATACTGCAAAGGAGTGCTCCATAGACTGTACCGTCGGAACGGACGGCTATGCAAGGATGTCCCACGAAGATTTTGAATCTGCCGCGGCAGAGAATATTTCATGGGAAAACTTCTCCGATTCCTCCGACGGGAAGATAAGCTTTATAACCCATTATGAAGCCCTCGGAGATGTGGATATTTATATTGATGGCAAGCCTTGCCGGATAAATACTGCGGCGGAGGAATACCAACCTTACTCCTTTACTTTGGGGCCGAGGGAGAGTCGTACGATCCGCGTGAAGCTTGTTCTTGATGAGGGAACCTATAATACATACAGCGAGATTTTCAAGAACGGATTCTTTATTGAGGGCTTTCTCCGGCTTTTTGACAGCGATGCGATCTCATCTGTTCCTTTTCTTGCGTTTTGCGGCGACTTCAACGAAGCCGGATGTATTGATGCCGAGCTATACAGTGGGGAGACTGCGGTATTTGAGAGCTGTTATCTTTATTATGAATCGCCCGATTCAAGTGACGGTATTCATGTGATTGGGGAAATCAGCAAAGACGGAGATACTGATTTTGACAGAAGTTATATGGCATTCTCGCCAAAAGTAAATCCTCACTCGGCTATATGTCTTAACCTTGGACTAAAACGCAGTATCAAGGAGCTTACTGTCACTGTAACAAGCGAAGACGGTGAAGTTGTAAGCGAACAAAAGCACGAAAATATTCCGAGAACACATGTCAGCGCATCCACCGGCGACATAGATACGCCGAATTATCTGATATGGAACGGACGCGCCGAAGATAATTGGGGATACATTTACGCGGATGGAGTATATACCGTAACGGTCAGATACAGACGTGTAGCTTCAGATGAGGAAAAGAGTTTTACTTATGATATCGTAATTGACAGCACTGCTCCGAAAATAGCATTGTCACAGTATGAATCCGGTGACGGTAAATACATGAAAGTTACCGCGGAGGATAATCACAAAGTCGCATCTGTAACGGTATTTGACAGTCATTTCAAAACGGCGGAAATATCTTCTGCAGGTTTAGCAGATATTACCGGACTTACGGGAGAATATATCTATGGGGAGGTTATTGATGCGTCGGGCAATAAAAACGTAGTTCGTGTTGATAATCCGAATTATCGCTGATTTTCGAGCTGCTTCTTTTCTCTGTACACGGACAGCCCTACAGAGA
>JAZRPJ010000126.1:0-5424 GCA_045649205.1 Candidatus Flemingiibacterium sp. | reverse complement strand
CCGACTTGCATCAACCGTATCGATGAAGGTGAAGATAACAGCATCGGTATCATTACATCCGGATCCGGTTACCAGTATGTAAAAGAGGTTGTGGGCGACAAGTACCCTGTACTTAAGCTCGGTATGCTTAATCCTATGCCTGTTCAGAAGATCAAGGATTTTGCAGCTTCCGTAAAGCGTGTTATTGTCGTTGAGGAGCTTGATCCCATCATCGAAAATCACGTCAAGGCTATGGGTATAAACTGCGACGGCAAGAATATTCTTCCCATCTGCGGAGAGTTTTCCCAGGAGCTTATCGCAGACCTTCTTCTCGATGAAAAGAAAGAATTTTTCACTATCGAAGATAACATCCCCGTCCGTCCTCCCGTGCTCTGCCCCGGATGTCCTCACAGAGGCGTATTCTACCTCTTCAAGAAGCTGGGACTTTACGTCAGCGGTGACATCGGATGCTATACTCTCGGTGCGGCAAAGCCTCTCGGCGGTATGGACACCACACTTTGTATGGGCGCATCCGTTTCCGCACTCCACGGCTTCTCGAAGGTTCGCCATGAGGAAAATAAGTGCGTTGCGGTGATCGGTGACTCCACCTTCATGCACAGCGGAATCACCGGACTTATCGATATTACATACAACAAGGGAATCTCCACCGTTGTTATTGTTGACAACTCCATTACCGGTATGACCGGACATCAGCAGAACCCCTGCACCGGATTCACCTTAAAGGGCGAACCGGTCACCGGAATTATGCTTGAAAACATCGCAAAGGCAGCAGGCGTTGCCGAGGAGCACGTTCGAATCGTCGATCCCGGAAACCTTAAGGAAACCGAGGCGGTTCTTAAGGAAGAGCTTGCGGCGGATTGTCCGTCGGTAATTATCTGCCGCCGTCCCTGCGCTCTTCTTAAGTATGTTAAGCGCGAGCCTGCTCTTACGGTTGATCCGGATAAGTGCGTAGGCTGCCGCGCCTGCATGAAGATCGGCTGCCCCTGCATCTCCATGGAGAACGGTAAGGCGAAGATCGATGCTACTCTCTGTACCGGCTGCGGACTCTGCACACAGCTTTGCCGCGTCGGCGCAATGGCGTGAATTCCGGGAAAGAAAGGTAGGGAATAAACTATGTCAACTAAAAATATAATGATTGTAGGCGTTGGCGGTCAGGGTTCACTGCTTGCCAGCAGAATTCTCGGCAATGCCGTGCTTCTTCAGAATTACGATGTAAAGGTTTCCGAGGTACACGGAATGAGTCAGCGCGGCGGTTCCGTTGTTACATACGTTAAATACGGCGACAAGGTGGCATCTCCCGTGATCTGCCGCGGCGAGGCGGATATAATCGTATCCTTCGAGCTTCTTGAGGCGGCAAGATGGATCTCATATCTGAAGCCAGACGGCGTTATCGTCACCAATACACAGATGATCAACCCTATGCCGGTAGTTATCGGCGATGCGGAATATCCGGAAAATCTCGTTTCCAAAATGGAGGCTGCCGGCGCGAAGGTTATCGCCGCCGATGCACTTGCCATCGCACGCGAGGCAGGAAACGAAAAGGCTGTGAACGTAGCTCTCATCGGACTTATGGCGCATGCTCTCGGATTTGATCCCGATATTTTAAGAGAGGCTATAAAAATGTCAGTACCCGAGAAATTTCTCGAGCTGAACTTAAAGGCATTTGATCTTGGCGTATCCTATAAAGTCTGATTTTTAAGGAGGAAGATCATGATTATCAAGCAGATATCCATTTTTGTGGAAAACAAACCCGGAAGACTTGCGGAAATTACAAATATTATTGCAAAAAATAATATCAATATAAAAGCCCTTTCCGTTGCCGATACCACGAATTTCGGTATTCTCCGTATTATCGTAGATAATCCAGAAGAGGTTGAGCGTGTGCTTAAGGATGCCGGACTTACAGTTTCCATTACAAGTGTTATCACTGCCTGCATCCATAACAGACCCGGTGGACTTGCCGAGGTCTTGAGCATTCTCGCCGACAACAGCATTACGATTGAATATATGTACGCTTTCATCGCAAAGAGCGAAAACGAAGCATACGTTGTAATGCGTATAGAGGACGAAGAAAAGGCGGTTAAGATCCTTAAAGATCACGGCTTTTCGGGAATGGAATAATAAATTTCGGGGGGAGTCTTCCACGGAAGATTTCTCCCGATTTTTTAATATTTTTATTGAAATTTCTTTACATATACGACTCCAAAACTTTATAAACCCTTAACTGTTGTGCATAAATAAGTCGAACTTTATTCATAAATGTTTGATATAATATGTGTGATATAACAAATGAAACAACAGTCAGCAACAAAGTTATTTGGAGGTTTTATGTTCGGTAATTCAGAGGATATCCGAAAAGAAACTAAAAATGAAATAGAGAACGGGCATTGCTACGGAGGCTTTAGAGGACGTTTTTCCTACGAGCGCTTCAAAAGCAAAAAACGCACGGCAAGACTTGCGGAAATAGTTCGCAAAATAGCTATACTGCTTGTTTCCTGCATCTTTTTCGGCAGCCTTGGTGTTCTTGCCGGGATGATGATTTTCAGCGTGATGCAGGGGGATTTCATCGAATTTGGTGCTATGGAGCAAGGCGACCTTGAAAGCGGAGCGAAAAATGAGGCGAACCTTAATATCACCGACAGCATGACACAGCATTCCTTCATAAGCGATGGAGCGGAGATGGTAAGTGTCACCAAGGAGTATTCCGAAAGATACCGCATCCCCATGGGAGTTCTTGTAAAGGAACTGCCGGTGGAGAGTATTGGTTATGCTGCCGGAATCCGTGAGGGAGATATTATTGTTATGATTGACGGCATTGCGGTTCTTGGCAAAGAAGAGCTTTCAAAGGCTGCCGAAGAATATAAGGCAGGCGACAGCGTCCTCGTGAGAATTTTCAGGGACGGCAAGCATCGCGACCTCAATGTGGTAATGGAGTAAAAAATCAAGATAAAAGGAGAGGACAGAGATTTTTATGAATAACTTTAATAAAGGCGGTGTTTTTTACACCGATGCAAAAAAAGATTTTAAACCGCCGAAGAATCTCGGAAAAATTGTTGTTATTGTGGTGATTGCGGCGATCGTTGCTGCGGCTGCCGCTACTTGTTGGTATACCGTTGACGAAAAGCAGCAGGCGGTAGTTACCACCTTCGGAAAGGTTTCCGATGTTACGGATGCAGGTATGCATTTTAAGCTTCCTTTCGGCATTCAGCAGGTGGAGAAGGTTGACGTAAATGTTTACCACAAGATCGAGCTTGGCTACCGCTCAACCGGGGAGGCCGAATCTGCATATCAGGTAATCGAAAAGGAATCCAAGATGATTACCGGAGACTATAACATTGTAAATGTGGATTTCTTCATCGAATATAAAATTTCCGATCCGGTTAAGTACCTTTATAATTCAAAATATCCCGAGCTTATACTTAAAAATCTGATTCAGAGCCAGATCCGTGCGGTGGTCGGAAGCGCAACCGTTGATGAAATCCTCACCGACGGAAAAACCGATATACAGACAAGAGTCAGAGAGCTTGTTACCGAAATTCTTTCCGAGTACGACATCGGACTCACTCTGTCCGACATAAAGATTCAGGATTCCGAGCCGCCCACAGCATCGGTCATTGAGGCTTTCAAGGCGGTTGAAACCGCAAAGCAGGGCGCAGAAACCGCTATAAACCAGGCGAAGGCATACTCAAACTCTAAGCTTCCCCAGGCTCAGGCGGATGCAGATAAGCTCATTCAGAATGCGGAATATCTCAAGCAGAACCGTATCAACGAAGCTGTAAAGCAGGTGGCAAGGTTCGAGGCTATGTACAGCGAATACGCAAAGAATCCCGAAACCACCAGAACCCGTATGTACTACGAAATGATCGAAGAAGCACTTCCCGGCGTAACTCTTTATATAGATGCCTCAAATGGCACAACAGAGAAGCTTCTTCCCCTTGACGACTTCATGTCGGATGCAAACTGATGAAAGGAGTTGACACGATGAAAAAAGCACTTATAATCATAGTTATTGTATTGGCGGCTGTTATTTTTGTGGGTGCCAATTCCCTCTATGCAGTGGCGGAAAATGAGTACGCCTGCGTAACCAGATTCTCGGAAATCGTAGCGATTACCGACACGGCAGGACTGCATTTCAAGATACCATTTATTGATACCACACGCTCTTTCCCGAAGACTACGCTGATTTACGATATACCCCCATCCGAGGTTCTGACCTCCGATAAGAAGAACATGACCGTTGACAGCTATATCGTTTGGGAAATCGAAGACCCGAAAACCTTCTACCGTACTCTCGGCACAACAACCGAAGCGGAAGCAAGACTTAATGCTATTACTTACAACTCCCTCAAAAATCTCATCAACACTTTGGAGCAGGATGACATCATTAATACCGAGGATGCATCCGGCAGAAACGATATCTATGCCGGCATTACCACCGATGTGGCGGAGATCTGCAAGACCTACGGTGTCAACGTTAAGGATGTGCGCATCAAGCGCTTCGACCTTGCGCAAAGCAACGAGGAAGCAGTATATGCCCGTATGATTTCCGAGCGTAATCAGATTGCGGAAAAATATACCGCAGACGGAAACTATGAAGCATCCATAATCAGAAACGATGTTGACAAGCAGGTAAATATTATCATTTCTGACGCGCAGGCTAAAGCGGCAGCTCTCGAAGCCCAGGGCGAGGAAGAATACATGAAACTTCTCGCCGAAGCCTACAACACCGCTGACAAGAAGGATTTTTACGCTTTCCTTCGTGCACTTGATGCGCTTAAGGCATCCCTTTCCGGGGACGATAAGGTTGTCATCCTGGACGGCGATTCTGAGCTTGGAAAGATACTTGTTAATCCTTAAATAACTTCAAAAGAGGACTTTTTGGCGCACCTACCATAAAGCAGGTGCGCCTTTTTAGTTATAAAACAACTATTATTCGTTATTTTAACAATCTCTCAACTGTGGGTTGATATGCAATCCGAACAAGTTGTTTACTTCTTGCTGTTTTTGTGATATAATTTAAGCACAACCGAAGAGCTCCCGGTGAAATTCGGAAAGGAAAGTTGATTATGAAAGAAATAAACATTTCAAAAAATATAGCAGATCTCAGAAAGCGTAAGGGCATTACCCAAGAGCAGTTGGCCGGTGCTCTAAATATTTCTCCCCAAGCTATTTCGAAATGGGAAACCAATACATCTTTTCCTGATGCGCAAACGCTTCCTCTGATAGCTACATACTTTGAAGTAAGTATAGACTATCTTTTCTACGGTGAGGACTATGCCTATAATGATATCTACAATAAGGTTTTTGACAAAGTAGCAGAACACGCACAAATGAGTATGGCATCTTATGAAGACGCTCTAAAAATATTCGCCCCTGCTCATCACGGTATTTCTCGAGGCAATCTCAGAGGAAAGAATACTGAAA
>JAZRPJ010000125.1:0-3269 GCA_045649205.1 Candidatus Flemingiibacterium sp. | reverse complement strand
ATGGCTACGATCCGACTTCCCAACAAAATTAAAAAGGGAGCAATAAAGCTCCCCTTTTAACTAACAATAATTATTTAGACTTGCGTTTTCTTGCTGCTTCAGATTTCTTCTTACGCTTAACGCTGGGCTTTTCGTAATGCTCTCTCTTACGGAGCTCCGAAAGAACTCCGGAGCGTGCGCACTGTCTCTTAAATCTGCGAAGAGCGCTGTCGAGCGATTCATTCTCTTTTACTCTGACTTCTGCCATTCTAAAATTCCCTCCCTCCGCAAGTGCACAGGCGATTGCACATCTCACCGACGTACATCTCCCGAGATAAACCAGTCGAATAATTTTTTATCTCCGTATTATTATACTATAAAATCGGCGTAGTGTCAAGAGCTAATTTAAAATTTACAAAAATTTTTTTAGCACCTTTCGGAGGATATTGGGAAAATACTCAATTTCCGTTGACTTTTTCGGGTTTTTATGGTATAATAAGACCCGTGACCGGATCGGACGATTGCGCGGTATCACGCCGAAAGGTATTACCGCGAGGAAAGTCCGGGCTTCATAGGGCAGGATAACGGATAACGTCCGCCGAGGGTGACCTCCGGGAAAGTGCAACAGAAATATACCGCATGATTTATCATGTAAGGGTGGAAAGGCGAGGTAAGAGCTCGCAAGTTCCTATGGCAACATAGGTCCGCTGTAAACCCTATCCGAAGCAACACCGTATGCGGTTTGTTTGCCCGACGTATAACCGCAGGTGGCACGCGTCAATGGCGCGGAGCGTATCGGAGACGGTACGCAAAGATAGATGATCGTCGTCAGATAACTCTGATACAGAACCCGGCTTACAGATTCGGTCACACCAATTTAATTTCATGGGTTTGAGCTGAAATTTTACAGCTCAAACCCTATTTTCGTATCTTTTTGCCTTTTAGGCTTGACAGACAGCAAAAAAAATCGTATAATAATATTGTATAAATTTGACTTCATGAGTTAGGAGGCGAGGAAATATGCGTTTGGCGGTTATTTCAGACATACATTCCAATTTTATGGCGCTGGAAAATGCCCTTTGTTCCATTGAATATATGCGAAAAAACGGACAGCCCATTGACGGCATAATCTTCCTCGGCGACTACCTGACCGATTTCCCTTATCCCCAGAAGACACTGCGTCTGATCGATGAATGTCGTGCGGAGTTCCCCTGCTACTTTGTCAGAGGCAACCGCGAGGATTATCTGATACGCCACCGCACCGCAACAGAGGACGGCTGGAGCTATTCTTCCAGCAGCGGCTCTCTGCTTTACACCTATGAAAATCTGACCGAATCAGACCTTGACACCCTTGAGAATATGCCTATATGTCTTGATATCGTCATAGAAGGTTATCCGGTGATCACCGCCTGCCACGGTTCTCCGGCAAACAACAAGGAATGGATCATGAACCGTCCATTACTTATTGAAAAATATGCCGCTGAAATTAGTGGTTCGATCCTTCTCTGCGGGCATACCCACAGAAGCGGAATGGCGGAATCAATGGGGAAACGGGTGGTCTTCTGCCCAAGTGTAGGTCTTCCGCAGGATCACCATTTCGGTTCACGGATGACGATTATTGAAGAAAAGCACGGCGTATGGCGTTACCGCACCATTCCCGTAGGGTATGACAAGCACAAGATGCTTGCGGAGTTTCATTCGAGCGGCCTTTATGACAAGGCAGGGGTTTGGGTGAAGTGCATCATCAAATCAATGTTCGATGAGCGCGATCATGCGGCAAGATGCGTGGCGATGGCATGGAAAATCGCCTCGGCAGATGGATTTTCGAGCGGTCAGGTCCTTCCCGAAAAATATTGGCAAGCGGCGGCAGATGCTCTCGGACTTTCAAATTTATAAATCAAGGTTTCGATGTTTACAGAAAGGAACAGTAATAAAAAATGAGCAGTATCAAAGACATTTCTCTCGCAAAAAGCGGTCATGACAAAATCAACTGGGTAAAGAGCTATATGCCGGTGCTTAACAGCATCAATGAAGAATTTACCCGTACCAAGCCCTTTGCAGGCAAAAAAATATCCATGTCCATTCACCTCGAGGCGAAAACCGCATATCTCGCAATTACACTTGCGGCAGGCGGTGCGGAGGTTTACGTTACCGGATGCAATCCCCTCTCAACGCAGGACGATGTTGCGGCGGCTCTTGTTGATCTCGGTTTCGAGGTCAACGCATGGCGCGGTGTCACTGACGCGGAGTACGAGGAGCATTTGAAGAAGACCCTCTCACTCTGCCCCGATGTAATGATCGACGACGGCGGTGACCTTACCCAGCTTCTCCACGGAGAGTGCCGTGAATACGGCAAGAATCTTATCGGCGGATGCGAGGAAACCACCACCGGCATCCACCGTCTTTTCGCCCGTCAGGCGGCAGGTATGCTTGATTATACCATGATCGACGTAAACGATGCGGATTGCAAGCATCTTTTCGATAACCGCTACGGTACCGGTCAGTCCACTCTCGACGGCATTATGAACAGTACGAACCTCATCATCGCCGGCAAGACTGTAGTCGTATCCGGCTACGGTTGGTGCGGCAAGGGCGTGGCTATGCGCGCCAAGGGAATGGGTGCTAATGTTATCGTGACTGAAATCGATCCCGTTAAGGGAATTGAGGCGGTTATGGACGGATTCCGTGTTATGACCATGGACGAAGCCTGTGCACTTGGCGATCTTTTCATCACCGTTACCGGCTGTAAGGATGTTATCCGCGCAAGACACTTCGACAAGATGAAGGACGGAGTTCTGCTCTCCAACAGCGGTCATTTTGACGTTGAGATCAATAAGGGTGAGCTTGCGGCAAAGGCAATGCGCATTTGGGAACGCAAGCCCAACATCACCGGCTACGAAATGGCGGATGGCAGAATTATAAATCTGCTTGCGGAAGGACGTCTTGTAAACCTTGCGGCAGGTAACGGTCATCCGGCTGAAATTATGGATATGAGCTTCGCAATCCAGGCGAAGAGCCTTGAATATCTTGTAAAGCATCAAGGCGAGCTTGAAAAGAAGGTATATCAGGTTCCCCGTGAGATCGACAACGAGGTTGCGGCGCTGAAGCTTGCATCCCTCGGTGCTTCCCTTGAGGTGCTTACCGCCGAGCAGAAGGAATATCTTGCAAAGATTGACTAAATGTGTTTTCGTCCGAGGCATATGCCTCGGACGGCTTTTTTGTTACGCCCCTGGCGGTTGGGCGCCCGCGTAGAGGGGTGCTTGCTCCTCCCGGCGTGTGCCGTTCTCGGC
>JAZRPJ010000124.1:0-4958 GCA_045649205.1 Candidatus Flemingiibacterium sp. | reverse complement strand
TGCCCACATTTCAAGATGGAAGAGCTTGGCTTTATCCCCGGTGAATCCTGTGGCAGTCTGTACGATATCCGTTATTGCCTTTGCTTCTTCGGCTGCTGTCGGGATATCTTCGACTCTGCGGTCACGCATATAAAGAAGCTTAAAAAGCTCTTTTTCCTCTCTGGCGAAACGGATATAAGCCATACCGGTGGCTTTGTATATTGGATATTTCCCCGACTCTATTTCTTTTTTCGTGTATTCCTGGTACAGCTTATCTGCAGCGGATATTACCGCAAAACGCAGTTCATCCATTGTGGTGAAATTAGAGAATATAGGCTGGGTAGAGCAGTTAAGCTCCTTTGCGATGCTTCGGGCATTTATTGCCTCTGTACCGTTACTCCGAACTATATCCACGGCGGTATTTACAATAGCATCTCTTGTGATTCTGATTTTCGGCGGCATTTTGTACCTCTTTAAATATCTTTAGTTATATATCGTATGTTATATTATAATTATACCATGTTACTCTACCATTGTCAATAGCGTTCATGAAAATGATACATATTTATGCCGGTTTGCACCAGAAAAAAGCCAAGTCGCAAGACTTGGCTTCAGACTGTGCCTTACAGACAATACTGTTTGCAAGGCTTTTAAATTTTTATATTTCTGTTTTATTATTCGCCGAGAAGGGAGTTGATCACGTCAGTTGCCTTCTGGTTTTCGGCTGCGAATGCATCAACCTTAGCCTGCTCGAGTTCTTCCTCTGTGTAATTTGCATATTCGCCTTCGCCGAAGAGGAGATCGTCTGAAACAACACCAAGAACATAGTAGAATACATATCCGCCCTTAGCATAGCACTGAATTGCCTGGAGCTTGGGAAGGTTCATGGGATACTGTACTGCGCCATCCTTCTGCATATCAGCGTAAGCGGTGAGAGTGTTAAGAACGTTCTCTTCGTTGCCCTCGGTAGGCTTAACGATGATGAGAGTATCAACGTTAAAGCCGATCATGGGAGTTTCAGCTACCATTTCTTCAACCCATTCAGGCTTTACACCGAACATTAAGTCGAAGGATTCAGGATCGAGAGGCATATTGGGAAGATAATTTTCGCCGTATGCTTCCTTGATTGCATTGTGTATCTGCTCAATGGTAACATCAGCTGCAGGAGCATCGGTGTCATCGGTGGTGTCAACGATATCAGCAGAAGTATCATCGGTGGTGTCTTCACCGCCGTTGCCGGTTGTGCAGGATACGAGAAGTGTGCCGCAAAGTGCAGCAGAGAGAATAAGTGCGAGGAGTTTCTTAGACATTATAAAATACCTAACCTTTCAAAATTTTTACTTCTTTTTTATTTCCCTTATCAGGGCGTGGTTCGGGTTTTTTTGCCCGACATTTTTATATAGACGCAGATGTGTGAAAAAAGTTCCGCGAAATTCTATATCGAAAACAAATACAAGTATTCTTTTTTAGAATAGGTGGATCTGCCTTTACTTTCGGCAGTCAGCGACTATTCTTTTCATATCGTCAAGCTTTTTCTCCATATCCTTGAGAAGCGCTATCTGTGCCCTTGCACGGACAAGATTATGATTCTCATAATTGAGCTTAAAATACACGTCGCCGTTTAAATAGTCGCCGAGGAATCGGAGGCAAAGCTCGTATGTCATCAGTAATGCACCTTCCGGAAGAAGGGAATATTCACACTCTGTAAGTGCTCCGCCGGTACCTTTTATGTAGCCTTTTGTAAACTGTTCGAAAAGATTAAGGTCAAGAGCAATTTTTGAGGTATCCGGATCATCTTCCGCAGTAGTGCAGGCACCGAAACGGATAGCATCACCGAAATCGTAGAGCACGGAGCCGGGCATAACGGTATCGAGGTCGATTACACAAAGTCCCTTATCTGTGGTGGCGCTCATCATTACATTGTTGAGCTTGGTGTCGTTGTGAGTAACACGCAGAGGCATCTTGCCGAATTTTATGGCGTCAACTGCTATATGGGACAGCGGCTCTCTTGATTCAAGGAAGAGGCACTCATCCTTGCACTCCGCAAGACGGCTTTCGTTTTTACAGCCGAGAACCGCAGCTTTAAAATCACTGTAACGGCTGACGGTGTTATGGAAATTGGGGATGGTTTCATGAAGAGTATCTGCCGGATAGTCGGCAAGCTGCTTTGAGAAGTTGCCGAAAGCTACAGCTGCGTTGTGGAAAAGTTCCGGACGGGAAATTGACTGATAGGAGATGCCGTCAATATAACGGCAAAGACGCCAATATTTTCCGCTTTCATCCACATAGAGGAAAGAGCCGTTTTCAGCTGCCATGAAAGTCATGGACTCAACCTCCGGATTGCCGCCGGCAGCTGTGACCTTCTTTTTTAAATGCTCGCAAACACCGTTGACATTGTCCATAAGCTCATAGGGCTTTTTAAACACATTAACATTAACGTTCTGCAGTATATACGCCGGAATGTCACTGCTTTCTGCCATTACCTTAAATGTGCGGTTGATGTTTCCGTAAGTGATAGGCTCAACCGAAACGGGCTTTTTGTCAATTTTGAAATGCGAGAGAATACCTAATTCCGCTTCGTACACGGTTGTTCTCTCCTTAATACAAATATTTGCAATGGAATGAGTTGTACAACAGAACAACATTATTATTATATCATATTATATTCAATAATGCAAGGCTTTTTTATAAAATTGACATAAAAATGAAAAAATTCTCGAAAAACTATTTACAAATCGGGAATTGTGTGGTATAATAATACCGTATGATTACCGGGGACAAAGTTATCGGATATCACCAACCGATTGCCTTGTTCTGCGGGATATGCAAAAAATATTTTTATATGAGGTGAAACACCATGATCGCAAAAGAAGTAAAACAGCAGATTATCGCAGACTACAAGCTTTCCGAGTCCGATACCGGTTCTCCCGAGGTTCAGGTTGCGATTCTCACAAACCGCATCAATTCCCTTAATGAGCATCTTAAGAAGAACCCCAAGGACCATCACAGCCACAGAGGACTTCTCAAGATGGTAGGTCAGAGAAGAAACCTTCTCGGTTACCTCCAGAAGAAGGATATTGAGCGTTACAGAGCTATCATCGAAAAGCTCGGCCTTCGTAAGTAAGATGAAGAAATTTTCGCCGAGAGTCATACAACTCGGCGAAGCACTACCCATCCCGAAATCCGCGAACGGTTTCGGGACGGGTAAAATTTTATCATGGGAAACCGTGACAAATCGGAGATTGACACGAGGCTGAGCATTTAAAGCTGTATCCGAGCATTTCGGGTATGCCTTTAAGTGCTGAACCGCTGTTGTCTCCGAAAAATAAATATTTATTAAAATAAGGAGATTACAAAAATGTTCGAGAACTACAAAGTATTTAACTATGAGCTTGCAGGCAGACCCCTCGTGGTTGAAACCGGTAAGCTTGCCGGTCTTGCAAACGGCTCATGTCTTGTTCGCTACGGCGAAACTGTAGTCCTTGCCTGCGCTACCGCTTCCGCGAAGCCCCGTGACGGCATCGACTTCCTTCCACTTTCTGTTGACTTCGAAGAAAAGATGTACTCCGTGGGCAGAATCCCCGGCGGTTACCTCAAGCGAGAAGGCAAGCCCTCCGAAAAGGCTATTCTCACCTCTCGTGTGATAGACCGTCCCGTACGTCCTCTCTTCCCGAAGGACCTCCGCAATGACGTTAACCTCGCTCTTACCGTAATGAGCGTTGACCCCGATTGCTCCCCCGAAATTACCGCTATGATCGGCGCATCCATCGCCCTTTCCATCTCCGATATTCCGTGGAACGGACCTATCGGCGGTGTGTTCATGGGTATGGTCGACGGCGAGTATGTTATCAACCCCACCCTCGAGCAGAGAGCAGCAAGCGATCTTCAGCTTACCGTTGCCGCATCCGCTGAAAAAGTCGTAATGATCGAAGCGGGCGCAAATGAGGTTTCCGATGATAATATGTTTGAGGCTATTATGATCGCACACGAGGAGATCAAGCGTCTTGTTAAATTCATCAACTCTATCGTCGCAGAGATCGGCAAGCCCAAGTTCACCTACGAATCCGGTGAGCTTGATCATGATATGTTCGATAAGATCTTCGATTTCGTTGAGAAGGATGTTATGTTCGCTCTCGATACCGATGATAAGAACGTGCGCGACGAGCGTATGAATCCCATTCAGGATGCTGTTATGGAGAAGTTCGGCGAAGAATATCCTGAGCTTGAAGTACAGTATCCCGAGCTCATCTATAAGATTCAGAAGAAGATCGTTCGCCGTTGGCTCCTTACCGAGCACAAGCGTGTTGACGGACGCCGCATGGATCAGATCCGTCCCCTGGCTTCCGAGGTAGGAATCCTCCCCAGAACTCACGGTTCGGGACTTTTCACCAGAGGTCAGACTCAGGTTCTCACTATCGCAACTCTCGGTCCTATTTCCGATGCGCAGATGCTGGACGGTATCGACGAGGAAACCGAAAAGAGATATATGCACCACTACAATATGCCCGGTTACTCCACCGGTGAAGCAAAGGCTTCCCGCGGTGCCGGCAGACGTGAGATCGGTCACGGCGCACTGGCTGAACGTTCCCTTGTTCCCGTGCTTCCTTCCGTTGAAGAATTCCCCTACGCTATCCGCCTTGTTTCCGAGGTCGTATCCTCTAACGGTTCTACCTCCCAGGGCTCTGTCTGCGGTTCTACTCTCGCACTTATGGATGCAGGTGTTCCGATCAAAGCTCCCGTTGCAGGTATCTCCTGCGGTCTTATCACCGCTGAAGACGGCACTTGGACAACCATGATCGATATTCAGGGTCTTGAAGATTTCTACGGCGACATGGACTTCAAGGTAGCCGGCACAAAGAAGGGTATTACCTCCATTCAGATGGACCTCAAGATCGACGGTCTTACTCCCGAAATCATCAAGCAGGCGCTTGAGACCACTCACGTCGGCAGAAACTATATTCTCGACGACATCATCACTC
>JAZRPJ010000123.1:0-2774 GCA_045649205.1 Candidatus Flemingiibacterium sp. | reverse complement strand
TGACGGAGAGAGAGCCTTTCTTTGCTTGCCTCTCCCTGTGTGAGAGGTGGCACGGCGTTAGCCGTGACGGAGAGGTAGCCTTTCCTTGTTTGCCTCTCCCTGTGGGAGAGGTGTCACGGCGTTAGCCGTGACGGAGAGGGCTTATCCGACATTTACCCTCTCAGTCGCCTACGGCGACAGCTCTCCAGCAATACTGCGTATTGCTAGGCAGGAGAGCCAATAATTCCGTAAACAAGGAAGCTTTCGCTTTTCGAAAGCCACGGCAGCAATAATGAAAATTACACTTCCCGAATACGCCGAAAAAACGATCGGCAGGCTTGAGGCATACGGCTTTGAGGGCTATATTGTCGGGGGATGTGTCCGTGACAGTCTGCTCGGACGGACTCCCGACGATTTTGACATTACCACCTCGGCAACCCCTGACAAACTGATGGAAATATTTTCTTCCGACGGCTTTTCTGCCATTCCCACCGGCATTGCACACGGCACCGTAACCGTAATATATGGCGGCAGACCGGTGGAAGTCACCACATACCGAATCGACGGAGAATACATCGATTTCCGCCGTCCCGATAAAGTAGAATTTACCCCATCCCTCGCTGAGGACCTGAAGCGGCGGGACTTCACGGTGAACGCCATGGCATATTCAAAAAAGGCAGGGCTTATTGACCTTCACGGCGGTAAGGCTGACCTTGAAGAAGGGCTGATACGAGCCGTCGGCGACCCGAAGAAACGCTTCACCGAGGACGCACTGCGTATTCTGCGTGCGATCAGATTTTGCTCCGTCCTTGATTTTAAAATGGACGCAGCCACCGAGGCGGCGGCATTTGAGCTGTCACATCTTCTCGCAAAAATATCGCCGGAGCGGATCTCTGCCGAGCTTTCAAAGCTGCTCATGGGCAAGGCTTCGGCAAGAGTGATACGCGATCATTTTCAGATTTTCGCCCCGATTTTGGGATTTCAGGAGGTACCGTCCCCGATGGTATTTGCCTCACTCACCCATCTGTCGGCGTCCCTACCCGTAAGGCTTGCCGCTCTGTATCTTGGCACCGGAAAGGCAAAGGAAAGGCTTCGCGGACTGCGTTTTGACGGAAAAACCGTGGCTCGTACAGTGACGGTTATCGAAAACTACCGCGAAAAAATTACCGATTACACTGAGGCGAAGCATCTATGCCGCAAAGTCGGAACAGAGGCAGCAAGGGATATTGCCATACTGCAGGCTGCCGGCGGCGAGCTGTCACCGGAAGCCCTCGGCTATTTCGATAAGATCGAAGCGAGGGGCGAATGTATATCTCCGGCAGGTTTAGCCCTGAACGGAAAGGATCTAATGGCTCTCGGCTTGTCCGGGGCTGAAATCGGCGAGGCTTTAGAATATCTTCTCACCGAAGTTATCGAAAACAGAGTTAAAAACGAGGCGGCTGCGCTTACTGACGCCGTTTATGACTATAAGGAGTGCAAAAAATGAAAGAAGTTCTTCTCTGCAAATACGGCGAGTTGATTCTCAAGGGCGCAAACCGCTCATATTTTGAGAATATGCTCTTAAAGGAGCTGCGTACCCGTGTAAAGCGTGCCGGAGATTTTGACGTTTCCGCGGCGCAGAGTACCATATATATTGAGCCAAAAAACGCTGACTGCGACCTGGAGCTTGCCCTTGAATACGCAAAAAAGGTGTTCGGAATCGTATCCATCCACCGTGCCTGCGTAGTCGACAAGGATATTAACGCAATAAAGGCGGCGGCAAAGGAATATCTGCCACAGTTCCTCACCGGCATCCGCACCTTCAAGGCAGATGCAAGGCGAAGCGACAAGACCTTCCCCATGAAATCCCCCGAGCTTATGCGTGAGGTGGGTGGAGCGGTACTTGAAGCTTGTCCGCGGCTTCGTGTAGACGTGCACAACCCCGATGCTACCGTCCGTGTGGAGATCCGTGAACGGGGTGCATATATCCACGCCGGTCAGATAAAGGCTGCCGGCGGTATGCCTCTCGGCTCAAGCGGTAAGGGACTTCTTCTCCTTTCCGGCGGTATCGACAGCCCCGTTGCCGGATATATGATGGCAAAACGCGGAGTTACGTTGGAAGCCCTCCACTTTGAGAGCTTCCCCTACACCAGTGAGCGTGCAAAAGAGAAGGTTTTGGAGCTTGCAAGACTTCTCTGCGAATATACGACTCACATTAAAGTACATATTATTTCACTTACCAAAATCCAGGAAGAGCTTCGCCGCGCCTGCAACGAGGATTATTTCACCATCCTCCTGCGCCGCTATATGATGACTCTGGCAGAGCGTGTGGCAAGACGTAACAACTGCCATGCCCTCATAACCGGCGAAAGCCTCGCACAGGTTGCAAGTCAGACCATGAAGGCGATCGAAGCTACTGACGCCGTGACAAATATTCCCGTCTACCGTCCATGTATCGGACTCGATAAAGAGGAGATCGTCACCATTGCCCGTAAAATCGGTACTTTCGAAACCTCTATCCTGCCTTACGAGGACTGCTGTACAGTCTTCACTCCAAGACACCCGAAGACTCGTCCCGAGCTTGACGCCGTCCTCGCCGAAGAACAAAAACTCGACTTCGCCGCCCTCTGCGACGAGGCTTTCGATACCCTTGATACGGTTAATATTAGGTTGGATGATTGATTTTTATTGTGGGAGAAACTTTCTTGAAAGAAAGTTTCCCCCACACCCTCTTCAAAGAACTTTAATCAGGGGCAAGGCTTGCCGACATCCGGGACAGCGGCTTCGAGGCAGCAAACTTCGCGCCGCCTTCATGG
>JAZRPJ010000122.1:0-2147 GCA_045649205.1 Candidatus Flemingiibacterium sp. | reverse complement strand
GATGGTTGTCGTACCACCACCGCCACCACCGGGCGAATAGTTACCGCCGGCGATGAGAGGCTGCAAGTAAGCAACGATGAAGCCCAAAGAGTTGAGAATGATCCAAGTGATCACGATTCTCTTGAGCCACTGGGTTGCTTCATCCACTGCACGCTGATTACGCGAAACCATTCGAATAATCAGAGCAATGGCACCCACTGTGACTGCCACAATGGTACTGATCGCCACAATCTGACCGTAAATGTCCTGCATAATCGCTGAGAAACGATCCCAGATCGTTGCGGCCATGACAGGATGCATCGAGCAAATCATAGCCGATGCCATACCGACGAGCGACCAGTAAGCGGACTTCATTTGAGTTCCGCCCAGTCTGAGTTTCTTTACCATGCCTGTGTACCTCCTTTCGAAAAAATGGCATAAAAAACACGCCTTAAAAACTTCGGAGAGTGAAGTTCTCAAGACGTTATTTATACCGTGCCCGTGTCTATCTACACTTTTGCACGATACAAGTATAGCACATTTACATTCCCTTGTCATCGGCAAAAAATCGTCTTTTTATAGGCAAAAAATAGGCACGAAATAGGCACTCCTAAAAGTCAGTCTAAATTCTCCATCAATGTGAGAATATCGAACCACATATCAACCTCTGCGATTGGGGCTGCACACAAACGAATTGTAAGAATTGTGATTGCCTGCTGACGAAGACGGTAATAGGTTCGTGACGACATCTTAAGCTTTTCAAGCAGTTCGGTGTGAAAGTATCTTTCCGGTCCAAGATATGTGAGATAAATCAACTCATACAGGCGCTCACCATTGCCCGGCTTTTGTTTGAGCACAGTTAAAGCCATTTCCAGCTTATCAATCAGCAATCTCGATTTTTCCACGCCTTCCAATCTTCCTGCAAGCTTTTTATTGCCTAGGGCAAGCTCGGTATCAACGTGCTCAAGCAGCATATCGATCCCTTCGAATGGTTTATCCAGTTCTTCAGCGATGGTTTCCGGCATCATCTCAAGGATCCACTTGAAAGAACGGTAGTGTTGCAGAAGAACCTGTGTGTTGTGAAAAGCCGTTCTGCGCCTTTTCTGTTGAGCATTACGAACTCTTGTGTTGTCGATCTCGTGATCACCCAATATCCCACGCTTTGTAAGAAGTGAGATAAAAGCGTCTGACTGCTGAAGTATTTTATTCTCTTGCTGTTCATACAGCGAATTTTCGTCCGGTTTCGGGCTCATATGTAAACATCTCCTTTGCTATTTGGGTTATATCCACGGGCGCACATGGCCCACGGATTTTACTCGTATCATCAACTACAGGAGGGTATATATAATTACTCCTGCAGTCATATATACAGTTCTTACAATTCGAGTGAGAAAAATACGCGCGTAATTTATATACGTCGAAAAGTGCAACGCGATTTTGCGATACCGTTTCCTCGGATTCAAAAGCACATTCAGAAACAAGCTGATAGCTGTAAAGGGCAATGAGTCTGCCGATATGTTCGCTATCAGAGCCCACTTTCTGCGTTTTCTTGCCCAAAATGCGTATTTCGGCAATTATACGCTCAATTTTCTCAGACTCGGGTAATGAAACCTCTGTATCTGTGGGATACAGCATATTAAAAATGAGACAGCCGTAAGATCCGGGAAGGCGGTGCAGCACAAAAGCATCCCCATACTTCTTGAAAAAGCGCCACACTTTAGTCTTCTCCCAGTTCCAACGTCGGCCCAGGGTTTCCAATGTCATAGCGGCACCGTATCTGCCAAATTGAATTGTCGGTGCCAAAAAAGAAAACGCATTGTTCTCGTCCTCGGATACCGTGTGGCACCAGAGGTCAAGCCATGCGTCTGCTTCCTCAAATACATAATTCTGTTGTACAAGTCTGTCTGTGATGCCACGAGGGAGGCAGAGGAAGCCATAACCCTCAGTGGCGTATACTGTTCCATCCATGCACTCAGCTCCGGAACAGTTGATAACCCAATCCTTGATTTCATAATTGAGTTTCTTTGTCTTACTGTCGAGCTTGTAACTGACAAATCCAAGTTCAGACAGCTTATTAAGCGTCTCAAGGCTCTGTGCGCGGCTTCTGAGGCCGAGAATGCTCTTTAGCCCCACAGCACCACCAGACCACATTCCTGGCCTTACAGCGT
>JAZRPJ010000121.1:0-4145 GCA_045649205.1 Candidatus Flemingiibacterium sp. | reverse complement strand
TCTGTTACAGATTCAGAAGTGAAAAGACGTTTTGCCATTTTTAATTCCTCCGTGTTTTTAATTGAGTGTGAAAAGAAAACCCTCGGAAACTCCGAGGGTTAAAAGGCATATGATGCTCTCATCTCCTCGGATTTAGCACCTTTCGATAAAATCGCAGGTTGCCGGGTTTCATAGGGCCGGTCCCTCCACCACTCTTGATAAGATATTATTTCTACAGGTATATTGTATCATATAATTTGCGATTTGTCAAGTAGGTTGGAGCAGCTTCGCAAAAAAATTGGTGATAATATGCCGTTTTATTTCGCTGTTAATGGTTATTTTCAACGTCTGCAGGCGACTCAATATCTGCAAGACTGCGCCATACATCGAGAATTTCGTGGAACTCAGGCTCTGCCAGGCAGTATGCCGATGCAAGCTTCGACTCAATATCTGCACGCTTGGCGGCGGTTTCGCCCCCAAACTTTCTCATCTGATTCTGACAGATAAGCCTTGCAATTCCGGTATGTGCGGAAAGTGCTCGCCAGAAATACTCCTCTGCACTGTTTGCAAACTCTCCGTCAGCGGCGATTTTTTCAATTATCGACTTGTACCGGTCAATGTGGCAAATAGCAGCCTCGTAGCTTTTAACCATCCCGTCATCGGTGACGCTGTCCGCTTCATCCCAGTGAGGCCAGTATTTAGCCATGTCCGAGAGCCCTCCGAGATAGTCCCTTGCGGTTTCCCAGCTTTTTCCGTAGCAGCTCACCAGGTAGTTTTTCACCTCAGCCTCATAGTCTGCCTTATTGTTCCAAAGTCCCACTGCCATAAGTGTCTGTGCAAGGCCATTCGGGAAGCAGGCGCGCATTACCTGGCAGCTTACCATGCCGTGAATACCGATACGCTCAAGATCGCACATATCCTTAAACGTCATTTCGGCAATAGACATTCCGCCGGGATCGTTGTTGAGGGTCGTGGACCAGAGATGATAGTCATAAACGCAGGTGTCGCCGTCATATCCGTCGAGCCAATCATTCATGAGTCTGACGATGGGCTTTATTGTTCTCGGCATGAGAACCTTGTTAAGCTCAAACATGGGGACCGGATCAAGTGTTTTGACGTCAGGGATGTTCCAGTATCCTTCTCCCGGTTCAAAGCGGCGGTTGATTGGCGCAAACTGAAGCACAAATCTGTCGGGATTCTTGATTCGCTCGGTCATTGGTGCCCAAGCGGTTTCATTGTAAGAAATAAAGATTATCTTTCCGTTATATCCCCGTTCGGTCATAACCTCGTCGATTCGGTTAAGCACCTTAACGTACATATCGGAGGGGGTGGACTTGGCACATTCTTCACATTCGCAATGATTGTTTCGCATATCCGCAAGCCATACCGCTACGTGAGAAAGCTCGGGATGTGCCGCACTGTATTCCGCCACCGCATCCGCGAGAATTTCAACGACCTTGGGGTTTGAGAAGCACAGATTGGTGTTTGCGGGAGAATCAAGATACCAATCCCGCACGCCGTCACGCATAGCGAGATATTCGTAAACCTCCGGCGGTGTGGACTCTTTGTCCACCGAATCCCATCCACTTCCGGGAATCCCAAATGGCTCACAAGTCCAGCCATGCCCCATCATGTGATACATAAGTCCTCTGTCAGCGATGTCCTCGGACATTTTAGCGAGAATCCGATCAGAATCCTCGGACGTGAAATTCGCTCCCTCAAGGTAGGGATTACTGCGATGTGTATACCATTTACGGGTAAACTCCAAGGGAGTACGGAACTGGCTGAAAAAGCCGTTCATGCCTGCCTTGGGAATCCAATCGATCATGTTGTAAATATGCTCCTCGGCACACGCACCCTCAATGCAGATGACTCTGTGACGTGAGGTTGGTGCCTCGCAAATTCTGACTTCGCACTTTTCAAGCTCACGCTTCGGAACAATTTCGCCACAGGCACCGGGGCAAAGCCATACTACGCCAAGCTCCTTTAAAAAGCGGTACGCTGCCATGAGTACCGAACGATCGTTTACACCGGTAATAATTCCTGCGAAATCTATTACATCAATAAAAATCGCGTCATCGAAAGCGCTGTCTTTTACGCTCGGAAGCTTATCTGCGAATTTATCTGACATACCGAGCCAAATGAAGTTCGTTTTGCTTGAATCGTAGTCGTCGTATATGCGAATATCAACCACGGTCTTACTATCAAGCAGCTTCAGATATTTGCGAAGCTCCTCGGCGGCAAATTTAACGGTGCGGCTGTTTCCGATTCTTGCAATGGTAATCGAATTGATTTTATTCATCGTTCGTTCTCCAAAAAATAATTGATAGTTAGAACAGCTTCACAAAAAAATTGATAATTTGTGCACCAAACTGCGATATGACTGTCATAATTAATCCCGCGGCAACGACGCCGCCGAAAATTGAAATTGATGATTTTGTACGCTTCATATCGAAAAGCGCTGCCACGAGAGCACCGGTCCATGCACCCGTACCGGGGAGTGGGATCGCAACGAAAATGAACAGACCCCAAGAGCCGTATTTGTCAATCTTTGGACGGTTTTTATCGGCTTTCTCGAAGAGCCAATTGGAAACCTTATTAAAAAGACTTACATTGCAGCCTCGCATCCACTTGAGGAGCGCTTTTACAAACAGGAGAATGAATGGGATAGGCAGACAGTTACCGATGATTGCAACGATAAGCGTCCCAAGCCACGGAAGGTCCATTCCTGTACCGATCGGCACGGCACCGCGAAGCTCGATGAGCGGTACCATTGATACAGCAAGTACAGTTAGATATTTAAGTAAAGGTGACACAGGTTAACTCCTTTTCAAATATGCAAAATTCTTGAGAGTCTTTTATATAGCAGCAAATTTAGAATCGAGCAGAGCACACCCTTAACAAGATTAAAGGGGGCAACGGCAAAAATAATCATCGACCAAAGATTTCCTACCATGGGATTTGCCTTTTGAGCCATATCAAGTATAGCTTCCATGGGGAATTTGGCGAGATACACATATGCCGGAATCATAATATAATAATTTACAAGGCAGCCTATTAAAACAAGAGAGAGTATACCCACACCGAGTCCTAAAAGTGCGCCTTTAAAGGTTTTTCTGTATTTATAAATCAGTGAGGCAGGAACTACAAGAGCACAGCCCATAACGAAATTGGCGAATTCGCCGACACAAGCGGTAATAGTACCGTTAAGAAGCAAATTCAAAAGATTTTTCAGCAGCTCCATAATAGCTGCCGCGAGGGGGCCCATCGCAAAGCCACCCATTAAAATGACCGCCTCTGACAAATCAAGCTCGTAAAATCCCGGCGCAAAGGGCAGTGGAAATTCAAACAGCATTATTATTGCGGAAATGGCGGTAAGAATGGCGATTTTTGCCATATTGCGTACGGTAAAGAGTCTGTTTTTAGTGTTCATAACAATTCTCCTAATACTTATTTAAGGAGAAGATACAAAAACCTCGATATAATATCGAGGTAATACCATAACATAAAATATGATTATGTAACAGCTACCTTCTCTCATCCGGACTATACCGTCGGTGCAGGAATTTCACCTGCTCGGTCGCAGCTGCGATTCGCGGACTTACGTTATTTAACGATTACCGCCGGTATGGAATTACACCAAACCCTGAAGATACAATAAAAATTACGGGGAAACGCCGTGGCGTTTCCCCATAAACTTAGCCGTGGCTAAAATTATTCGATGATGGAAGCAACGACGCCGGAACCTACGGTTCTGCCACCCTCACGGATAGCAAGACGGAGACCCTGCTCAATAGCGATAGGAGTGATAAGCTCAACAGTCATATCAACGTTATCGCCGGGACGGCACATTTCGGTGCCTTCGGGAAGGGTGATGATACCGGTAACGTCGGTTGTTCTGAAGTAGAACTGAGGTCTGTAACCGGAGAAGAAGGGCTTCTGACGTCCGCCTTCCTTTTCGGTAAGAACGTAAACCTGGGCTACGAACTTAGTGTGGGGGTTAACGGAACCGGGCTTGCAGAGAACCTGACCGCGCTCGATTTCGTTCTTCTGGATACCACGGAGAAGAGCACCGATGTTATCGCCTGCTTCAGCGGAATCCATGAGCTTGTGGAACATTTCGATACCGGTGATAACGGTGGTCTTCTTTTCTTCGGAGAGACCAA
>JAZRPJ010000120.1:0-4558 GCA_045649205.1 Candidatus Flemingiibacterium sp. | reverse complement strand
CGGAAAAAAGAAAACATATATTATTGCGGCTGACAGGCATGCTACACCTAAAAATGCTTCCCTTGGATTTTATTCGAAATATACAAAAGAACGGATTCATCTTCCGCCGCCAAGTGAAACAGAGGCGTTTTTGACGGCTCTTGAAAATCTTTCCGGGAGCGAGCGGCAGGTGATTATCCCCGTTGGAATCGATACACTTACCACCCTTTGTCAGCATAGCGACAGAATTTCGACGCATTTCGATGTGGCATTGCCGCCGTTTGATTCATTTGAGCTTGCAAACGATAAATATGCCCTCATGAAGCGTGCCGAGGAAGTGTCCGTGCCTCATCCGGCTACGACGGTCATCGGCGAGGACGAAAGCTTTGAAGAGCTTGCGGCGCGTGTCAGCTATCCGGCGGTCATCAAATACCGTGCCGGTGAGCTTCTTCACCTTGACCCCAAAGACAGATACTGCATCGTGAAAGCTCCCGAGGAGCTTGCGCGGCGATACGCTGAAATGCATAGCCGCCAATCAAGCCCACTTGTTCAGGAATACGTACCGGGAGAGGGATTTGGCGTGTCCGTTGTGATGGATAAATGCCACAACCCCATGGCAGTATTCTGTCACCGCAGACTGCACGAATATCCCGTCAGCGGCGGCCCGTCCTGCCTATGCGAGAGTGCATGGGATTCCGAGCTTGCGGAATACGCTGTAAAACTGCTCCGTTCACTTGACTGGGTTGGGGTTGCCATGGTGGAATTTAAAGGAAGTGCCGATGACGGCTATAAGCTGATGGAAATTAATCCGAGGCTTTGGGGAAGCTCGGCACTTGCCCCCATTTCGGGATGCGATATAGGCTCTGCAATTGTTCGGGCGGCAGTGGGGGAGCACGCAGAGATTACTGCACTTTCACCGGAATACAAAATTGGAAAACGGATGCGATTCTTGATTCAGGATATACTCGCTTTCTTCGGATACCTAAAGAAAGCTGATAAAAAAATCACCTTTGCGCTTCACTATATAGGTTCGCTTTTTGATGTGCGAACGAAAGACGGAGTTTTTAGCCTTTCCGACCCGAAGCCGGGATTTAAATACCTTATTACGGCATTAAAAAAGAAGGAAAAAATCGTACGATGAAATTTGATTTACACGTTCACTCAAGCGCGTCATTTGATAGCCCGGAGAAGATCGAAAATATCATCACAGCCGCAAAAGCGGCAGGTCTTGACGGGATTGCCGTTACAGACCATAATGTGGTATCTGACCTACACTGTGACGGTTTTATACTGATTCCCGGGTGCGAATACGCCACCGATGCAGGACATCTTCTTACTTATTTTGTAACCGACTCTCTTGCCGACGGATTAAAAAAGGACGAAAAGGGAAGGTACCCCTGGCGTGAAATCGTTAACCGGGCCCATGAAAAGGGGGGACTTGTATTTTTGGCTCACCCCTACGCTCCGAAGTTCAACCGCGATGAGGCGATTTTCGGCGAAATTGACGGCATTGAGGGATATAACGCCCGAATTGAGCTGTCACGGGAAAAGAATGCAAATCTCCGTGCCAGATCAAAAGCCCGAGAGCTGCAGCTTCCTATGTCCGCAGGAAGTGACGGGCATTATGCCAATGAGATCGGCGCGGCGTATTTTGAATGTGAGGTCACGGCTGATGACTACAAGGATAAGCTTGAGGAGATTAAATCCGCGCTGAAAAACGGCAGAGGCAAAATATACGGTGGCAGGTCTTCATCCGTTTATAAGATAAAAAGCGGATGGTACAAGACGGTAAGAAGCCGTAAATGGAAGCGGATTCCCCTTATGATGCTGCGTACTCTGCGAGGACTTGCCTTGGCACTCAAACCGAAAAAAGCCCCAGAATTTATCGCCCCGGCGAGAGAGGAAATAAAAAATGATTCTGTATGACATGGCGCGAAAAGCCAAAAGAAAATACAAGGAATATGCAAAAGAAAAGTCAGGGAAGTATTTAAGTCCCGTGCGCCGTCTTGAAAGAGTAGCACCACCCTCATCCGGCAGATTTGTTGCCATGACCTTCGATGACGGACCGACTTCCATGCAAACAAATCCGCCTCGTTCAGAGCGAGGACTTACCGACGATATTCTTGATACCCTGAAAAACTACGGCGCAAAAGGCACTTTTGATGTAATCGGCACAACGGAATATAACTACCCCGACAATGCCGGTGAGGTTGGTAGCTTTACCTGGGGAGGCATTGCATATGACCATTACCCGGATTTCGGCATGGATGAGCTTGCCGGAGTGAAGAATCGTCCGGAGCTTGTTCGCCGTATCCTCGATGAGGGACACGAGCTGACAAATCACGGATGGCGTCATATTTTATTTGGCAAAAGTCCCATCGTTTACGGCAACAGAAAAAGCTTTGACGGAATCAAAGAGGTCATTGACGATCTGTCCACGCTTCATAGTAATGTGGAAGCGGAATTCGGCTTTACAATGAAAATGTCAAGGCCGCCTCACTATGTGGATAAAACGAAGGACGGATACTCTGCCTACGACGGGTATCGGTACATGAATTATCAGTACATGGCTGCAAGCTTTGACGGCGGTGGATGGCAGGTGAGCGGCAATTACGAAAGAGATGTTGATGCCATGGTACTGCCCTTAAAGCGAGCACTTGAGGCGGATCCGGATTCTCTGAACGGACAGATCATCTTCCAGAAGGACGGCTGCAATATGTCGAAGGAAACGCCCGTTGCGGATGGGCTTGGACGACAGCTTGAACTGCTTACGGAATATGGATACAAGGTCATTACGGTGTCGGAGCTTATTTATATGTCCCCCTTTGAGGATTTGTCCGATACAGATCCGGTATTTTCCCATGCCCGTGAGCTTATAAACCGGGGATACTGCATTGCGCGGAAAAACAACAGACTTTGTCCTGACCGAGATGTGAACATAGGTGAGCTTTTCACTATGTGCGCACAGCCGGAGGTATTGCTCGAATCTTACCGAAGCTTTGTTGACTGTGGGTTTGTAATTAACGGTGATGAGAAGTTGATCTCCAAATGTTGGAAGCTTTCACCCCGTCATCCATATTTCCACAGCGTAGCTGCCGCAGTTAAATCGGGAACGGTTGATGCGGAAAACAGCCGCAGTTACAATATAAATACGAAGGTTACGGGTAAACTCCTCTCTGAAATTCTTCCGTCGTGCAAGCCGGGCGAAGAATACGGTGAAAGGAATCTGAAAGTGCGTGACGTTCTGCCTTTGCTTGCAGAGGTACTTACTCGGGAAGCGTCTCTTAAATAATGCGAATAAATCCGCCACAAAACTGTGGCGGATATCTGCTTTACGGTATAAGCTATATATAGTAGCGAATTTTATGTACCGGGGAAACAGCGAAAAACGGGCAAGAGGAAGGGGAAAAATTAATCAAAATATTTTTTATTTTTTTCTGAAAAAGGTATTGACAAATAAAATCAGTTGTGATATAATATAATAGTCGCAGGGATGAGACCAGAACTTCCCGATAAATGCGAGAGATGGAAGCTTAGCTCAGCTGGGAGAGCATCTGCCTTACAAGCAGAGGGTCACAGGTTCGAGCCCTGTAGCTTCCACCAGCGATTCTTTCGAATCGCTTATGGCCGGGTAGTTCAGCTGGTTAGAACGCTAGCCTGTCACGCTAGAGGTCGTGGGTTCGAACCCCATCTCGGTCGCCATATGCCTCTGTAGCTCAGTTGGTAGAGCAGGGGACTGAAAATCCCCGTGTCGTTGGTTCGATTCCGACCGGAGGCACCAAGCCTTGGCATCGGCCGAGGCAAAATGCGGATTTAGCTCATTTGGTAGAGCGCAACCTTGCCAAGGTTGAGGTGGCGGGTTCGAGCCCCGTAATCCGCTCCATTTTTTTATCAGGCGCGTCGAAAAGGCGCGCAGACATGGCGCCATAGCCAAGCGGTAAGGCAGAGGTCTGCAAAACCTTTATTCCCCGGTCCGATTCCGGGTGGCGCCTCCATTTTCCTTTTTAATAACCCAGATGCGGATTTAGCTCATTTGGTAGAGCGCAACCTTGCCAAGGTTGAGGTGGCGGGTTCGAGCCCCGTAATCCGCTCCATAATTTTTCGGCTTTGCCGAAAATGGAAGCTTAGCTCAGCTGGGAGAGCATCTGCCTTACAAGCAGAGGGTCACAGGTTCGAGCCCTGTAGCTTCCACCATGAAAAAGCACGCGTTAGCGTGCTTTTTCAACTATATCCGTTCTTTGCGAACGGATGATATATCATTAAAAGAAAAAGAATTAAAGATAGACTTAATCATAGAAAGGTGGCAGATGTATGAAAAAATCAGAAATCAAAGAAATTGTACGGTCGGCTATTGAACCCAAAAAACTGTGTCGTATGTTTTTTAGATATGACGCCAATTACTACTATTATTTCCCATTTCAAATGAGTGACAAGCTTTTTCTCGGAGCGGAGGAAGACGATTTCATTATTGACGGCTTTTCGATTCGCCGTTTTTGCGATTTGACAAAAGTTCAAATGAAGGATGACAAGTGCGGTGAAATCCTTGAAGCGGAAAAAATTCTTGACGGCATATCAGCAC
>JAZRPJ010000119.1:0-5100 GCA_045649205.1 Candidatus Flemingiibacterium sp. | reverse complement strand
CCTTGGCTCACAGAACGACATGGCTACGATCCGACTTAGTACCGAGATTACCGCCGAATTTGTCGAAGTAGTGACGCACATCGGAAGCGGTACGGTTACGGTTGTCTGTGGTAGCCTCAACGATTACGGCAACGCCGCATGGTCCGTAGCCTTCGTATACGATCTCCTCGTAAACCGCCGCATCAGCACCGGATGCCTTCTTGATTATGCGGTCGATATTGTCGTTAGGTACGTTATTTGCCTTTGCCTTTGCGATAAGGCTTGCGAGCTTACTGTTGGAAACGGGGTCGGGGCCGCCCTCTTTTACCGCAACTGCCATCTCTTTACCGATCTTGGTGAATATCTTGGCACGCTGTGCGTCGGTCTTTTCCTTTTTATGCATTATGTTTTTCCATTTGCTGTGTCCTGACATATTTAACTCCTTTTATTCAACAATTATATTTTCTCTGTTTTCTTCATGCAGATAAGCCCGAAAGCTGTACCGAGAACGGTCTTAACGCAAGCGGTAAGTGCCACACGGAAGTCACGGACTTTTGCATCCTGTGCTGTTACGATCTGACATTCATGATAGAAACGGTTGAACGCCGCACATACATCTAAAATGTAACGTGTAATCACGGAAGGCTCAAGCTCGTCGATTGCCGACAGCACCTTCTCGGGGAAGATGGAAAGAACTTTAAGAAGCGCCTTTTCCGATGGATCGGTCATCATATCGCCCATAGGCTTGATTTCGGGTACGCCGCCCGCCTTTTCGATAATCGAGCAGGTACGTGCGTAGGTGTACTGCGCGTAAGGTCCGGTGTTTCCGTCAAAGTTGAGTGCATCTTCAAGAACAAAGTTGATATCCTTGATGCGGCTGTTTGAAAGGTAATAGAAGATGATCGCACCAACGCCCACAGCCTCGGCGATCTCATCTTTATTTTCAAGTGATGTACCCTTCTCTGCCATGATGTTTCCGACCTTTTCGATGGACTCGGCAAACAAATCTTTAAGAAGAATTACATTTCCCGTACGGGTCGCAAGCTTTGAGCCGTTGATTGATACAGTGCCGTAAGGTACGTGGATGAGGTTCTTTGCCCAATCGTAGCCCATAAGCTCAACCACCTTGAACCACTGCGCAAAGTGTAAGCTCTGACCTGCGGAAGTAACATAGATGTTCTTATCGAAATCATAAGTCTTCTTACGGTAAACCGCCGCCGCAATATCACGGGTCGGGTAGAGGGTCGAACCGTCACGCTTCAATATAAGGCAGGGGGGCATATTATATGCTTCAAGATTAACAATAGATGCGCCGTCGTCAAGAGTCATGAGGTTCTTCTCTTTCAGCTCCTCAACAATAGCCGGCATCTTGTCGGTGTAGAAGCTCTCGCCGTTGTAGGAGTCAAATTCGATACCAAGCTGCTTGTAGGTGCGGCTGTACTCTTTAAGGCTGATTTCGATGAACCATTTCCAGAGTGCGGTATTTTCTTCATCGTGATGCTCAAGCTTTGTAAACTCCGCTCTCGCCTCATCGTTAAGAGATTCATCCTTTTCGGCTTCCTCGTGGAATTTTACATAAAGTGCCACAAGCTCGTCTATGCCGCCCTTTTCGATAACCTCACGGTTACCCCATTTGCGGTAAGCCACGATCATTTTACCGAACTGTGTACCCCAGTCACCGAGATGGTTGACACCGATGCAGTTATAGCCGGCAAATTGGTGGAGCATTTTAAGGCTGTGACCGATTACGGTTGTACCGAGATGTCCGATATGGAAAGGCTTTGCAACATTGGGGGATGAATAGTCGAGGACTACGTTCTTACCCTTACCAAAGTCGAAAGAGCCGTACCTGTCGCCTTTTTCGATTATCTCAGGCATAAGCTTTTCTGCAAAATATCCCTCGGAGATGTACATATTGATGTATCCGCCGACCACATCCACCTTGCCGATAATTTCATCGGTGAGGTCCTCTGCAAGCTTTGAGGCAATCATAGGAGGTGCCATGCGCATAGCCTTTGAAAGGCGGAAGCAGGGGAATGCAAGATCGCCCAGCTTATCGTCCGGCGGATATTCGAGGAATGTGGCGAAATCTGCCGCGGTTATATCAGCCGCCGCAGGATTTCCCTCGGTTAGTGCGGAAAACTTTGAAAAAAGCTTGTCCGCTATATGTTTTTTTACTGTAAGCATAGTTATGACCGTTCCTTAATTAGAAATATATATATATTATATCACAGAGAGAAAAAATGCGCAAGGGTATTTTGTACAAAATTTTGGTACAGAAGGCCGTCTGTTCATTACAAACATGATTCTGCAATCTTTCGTCCCATCAGCACACCCATGACAGATGCCATCATGAGTCCGCGTGTCCATCCGCTGGAGTCGCCAAGGCAATGAAGTCCCTTAAGAGATGTGTTGAGGTCTTCATCCATCTTTACGCGGTTTGAGTAGAATTTAAGCTCCGGCGAATAGAGGAGAGTTTCCGCACTTGCAAATCCGGGAACAACCACGTCAACCGCATGGATGAAGTTGATAATATTCATCATGGCACGGTAAGGCATTGCCGCTGTAATGTCACCTGCAACAGCATCGGGGAGAGTGGGCTTTACATTGGCACGCTCCAATTCCTTCTGCCATGTACGCTTACCGTCGAGAATATCGCCGAAACGCTGAACGAGGATATGACCTGCGCCGAGCATATTTGTAAGCTCGCCCACCTTTTTCGCATACTCAATCGGCTGATTAAAAGGTACGCTGAAATTGTGAGAGCAAAGAATAGCAAGATTGGTGTTGGGGGATTTGTAATCCTTATATGAGTGTCCGTTTACCACCGCAAGGTCGTTATCGTAATTCTCCTGGGAAACAAATCCGCCGGGGTTCTGACAGAATGTACGAACTTTATTTTTAAAGGGCTTTGGATAGCCAATCAGCTTGGATTCATATAGAACCTTGTTTACGTCCTCAATGATCTCATTGCGGACTTCCACACGGACACCGATGTCAACCGTTCCCGGCTTATGCTCGATCTCGTGCTCCTCGCAGACTTTTTCAAGCCAGTCCGCACCGCGGCGTCCGGTTGCCACCACAACAAAATCAGCGAAGAGCTGATGCTCTACACCGCTCTTATCGGTGTAAATCACACCCTTGCAGGCATCGTTTTCCACGATGATGTCACTGCAGTTCGCGCCGAATACCAGTTCAACGCCGCTCTCGGCGAGATAATTCTGAATGGAGAGATAAATGTCCTGCGCCTTTTCCGTTCCAAGGTGACGGATAGGACAGTCAACAAGACGTAGTCCCGCCTGAATTGCACGTTTACGTATCTCCTTAATAAACGGATCGTTGGAAACGCCTTCAACGTGCTCGTCCGCGCCGAATTCAAGATAAATTCTATCTGTATAATCTATGAGATCCTGGGCATTCTGCCAGCCTATAAGCTCCGGAAACTCACCGCCCACGTCAGCAGAGAGGGACAGCTTGCCGTCAGAAAAAGCTCCTGCACCGGAGAATCCCGTTGTTATATGGCAGTAAGGCTTACACTGCACGCACTGCTTGGTTTTAATTTTCGGGCAATGACGCTTCTCCACCGGAAGCCCCTTTTCGATAAGGATTATTTTTTTATTTGCTTTTTTTCTGACAAGTTCAAGGGCGGTAAATATGCCTGCAGGTCCTGCACCGATTATGGCTACATCGTATTTCATTTGTTCTTCCCTCCAAGATAAATTTACACAAAGAAACATTCCGCAAAAAGCTCTGCGGAATGTAATTATCTTCATTATAGATATAATTACACATAATTATATCATGTTTTTGTGCTTTTGTCAAGGTTTCAAGCAAAACTTGTCATTCATACAAAAAACTGCGAGGGTAAAACTTCCTCGCAATTTTTTTGTTTTGATCAAAATCGTCTTTAATTCATCTCCTCGATGTAAACAACATCTTCGGGCGAGCCGAGAGCCTCGACTATTTCGTGGTGAGTCTTATACTTCTTTAAATCCTTGCTTACCACCGTAAGAGAAACGGTGTAAACCGATAACCCCGAGCCGTGGTATGCAGGGTTTGATTCTATGTTGTCGATACGCAGTCCAAGTTCACGGATAGTCGCTGAAAAATCTGGCAAGGCGTGACGGCTTTGAAGCTCCAAATGTACCTCGAAATGATTGGAACGATTTTTAAGAAATCTCTCAAGGGACGGGAATCCCGACAGACAGCAGATAAGCACCAAAAATCCGATCAGGGTTAGGCTGTACATTCCAAGACCTGCACAGATTCCGATAATCGCACAAGCCCACAAGCCCACAGAAGTGGTAAGACCTTTAATCTGATTGCGTGAGCTGTAAAGTATAGAGTTACTGCTGATAATAGCCGCTCCGACTACCGCAAGTCCGGTTATAACCGGCATAACCGAGCCGAACTTATCCATTATGTAAATGTCGCTCATCACGCCAAAGCAGGTAGCAAGTGCAACCAGCATGAAGGTACGAAGACCTGCCGCATGGCGCTTGCTGGCACGCTCACATCCGATGAGAGCAGAAAATGCTGCGGCGATGGCTGTGCGAATTATGATTGCCGCCGGAGTAAGCTGTCCCGACCATTCGCCGAGAAGTGTCTGAATCGGATCAATATTTTCAAAGATAAACATGATAATCTCCTTTAAATCTCAAAATTACCGTCTGCGCTCACGGTAAAGCCCTGTACGTGAAGCTGTCCTATTCTCCTCTGCCGCCTCGGTAAAGGCACTTTCCTCCGCACCGATAGGCGGAATCGTATGTCCGTGTTCCATACGAATACGGCGCACTCTTTCAATGAGCTCCGATGCATCTGGGGGCGGCGCTTCAGGTTCATCCTCGCCGCCGATCGAATTGGAGAGGGACAAAGCAAGTTTGGCAAGTGCCGGCCCCACGAACTCATAAAGTATGCAGGCTGACACGATGACCGTTTCAAGTGCAGAGCCAAGCTCTCCGCCGAGAGCACGTGCCCCCAGTGCCGCAAGACCGATAGCAACCCCTGCTTGGGGAATAAGTGCCATTCCGAGATACCTGCGCGTTTCTTTCGGCTGTCTTACAACTGCACTGCCTGCGAATGCGCCTACATATTTGGTAATAAGACGGACCACAAAATAAG
>JAZRPJ010000118.1:0-4985 GCA_045649205.1 Candidatus Flemingiibacterium sp. | reverse complement strand
GCAACCTGGCCTACCATTCGCTCACCGGTCTTGCTGAATGCAAGCACGGAGGGTGTTGTGCGCGCTCCCTCGGGGTTAGTGATAACAGTAGGTTCACCGCCCTCGAATACCGCTACGCAAGAGTTAGTTGTACCTAAATCTATACCTATAATTTTTCCCATGATAATATCTCCTTATCTTTTTGTTAGTATATGTTAAATTAATTTTTGACTTATTTAGTTGGCAACCTTTACAAGTGCTTCGCGGAGCACCCTGTCGCCCTTCTTGTATCCCTTCTGGAATACCTCGACGATTTCGTTTGTACCGTATGCATCATCGTCAATATGCATCATGGCGTTGTGTATCTGCGGATCGAACTGCTCGCCCACCGCACCGAATTCGGCAACGCCGATTCTCTCGAAGGCTTCCTTTGCGCTCTTGAATATGAGCTTGATTCCGTCGGAAAGCTGTGCACCATCGCTGTATGCCGCTGCTCTCTCTAAATTATCCATAATGGGGAGTATCGATGCAAGGGCATCGGAATAAGCCTCGGCGTAAATTCCCTCTCTCTCCTTTGCAGAACGTCTGCGGAAGTTATCGTATTCTGCCGCTGTCCGAAGGTATTTGTCATTAACCTCGGCAAGCTCGGCTGTCGCTTTCTCAAGGGCAAATTTTGTGCCCTCAAGCTCTGCCGTCAGCTTTTTGTTTTCATCCTTAAGCTGCTTTTCTTCTTTTTTCTTGTCTTTTTTGGTTTCGGGCGGGGTGTCTGCGGTTTCGCTGAGAATTTCTTCCCACTTTTCCGCCTTCTCCGCTTCGCCCTTCTTTACCTTTTCCTCTGCCATTATGTCCTCCGTACAAATATATTGCAGCAGATTCAATTTAAGAATCTACAGTCAGTTGTCATCATCAAAATCAATTTCCCTCTCAAGATCGAGAATTTTTCCTATGTTATCCGACATATAGTCCACGAGTGTCACCACCTTGGAATAATCCATTCGCCTTGGGCCTATAACGCCGATAGCACCGATCACCTTGTCGTGGGATTTCACCGTTCTGAATATCAGCGAGGAATTGTTCATGACCTCGACTGCATTTTCCGAACCTATATATATATTGGTTCTGTCCGGCTCACTTTCGCTCATTACCTCACGCAGGGTGTCCTGCTTATCAAACAACCCCAGCATATTGCGTACGCTATTGATGTCGGAATACTCTGGGTAGTTGAGAAGATTGTTGACTCCGTCGAACATCAATTCTCCGTCATCCGCAGCACCGATAGTTTCGTATATGGTCTGTATAATCGGATTCATCAGCCGCTCGCCGTCCGGAACGCGCCGCTGCATATCGAGAATGACAGGAAGTGTAATTCCGTCAAGATCAAGCCCCGACATACAGTCATTAAGCACCATCGTCAGCCGTTCAAGACATTCGCGGGAAACATCGAAGCCAAGCCGTATCTGTCTTGTTTTAACGCTACCCGACGATGTGAGCATTACCAAAATAAAGCTTCGGGGTGAAAGATACATAGTATCAAATCTCGCCACTGTCTGCTTCTGCGGCGAATGCTTGAGGGCTACGCCGGTGTAATTGGTGAGCATACTCATCAGCTTTGTGGCTCTGTCGAGGATCCGGTCAAGCTCTGCCGCTTTAAGGGCATAGAGCTTATTCAGCTCCCCAAGCTCCGCCTGAGTAACTCTGTACTGCTGCATGAGCTGGTCAACGTAAAACCGGTAGCCAAGCTCCGACGGGATACGTCCCGACGAGGTATGAAGCTGTTCAAGATATCCCATATCCTCAAGCTCTGCCATCTCATTTCTGATGGTAGCAGAGGAGAAGGCGATCTGCTTATACTGAGTCAGATATTTTGAGCCTACCGGCTCTCCGAGGTTGATGTGCGTGTCGATTATCGCCTTAAGTATTGCCTTCTTGCGCTCGGATAATTCGTTATCCCGTGACATGGGCACACCTCCCGTTTCTTTTGTTTGATTTTAGCACTCGTAGGTGTCAAGTGCTAACCTCTGTAGATAGTATACCTCAATTTTCCCTTTAAATCAAGGCTATAACATATATTTTGTGTTAACATTTTGTAAACGCATGCGCACTCTCATAGTCATGAGTGCCGATTTTGGCAGTTGGTGCGAAAAAATGCCCCTTTTGCCCGCGCCCCGGCATCAGCACAGTATCAAGTGGTAGCCAGCGAAGTTATGCTTGGTAAGAAGCACGCCCCCCACGCCATCATGAAACTATTTTACACCATCAAATAATAACCGGCTGCCGCAAATCAATATCGCGGCAGCCGTTCTTTTATATTTATCTTGTTATTTTATGGTCACAGTAGCAGCAGCGTTCCTCGCCCTCCACCATCTTTGTCTGGTTAGGAAGATACTTTTCGTGGTTGGAAATGCAGCGCCCGTTGCGGCAAATAGGTGCACTTGGGATCTCGTAAGCCGGAGCGCGTCCGCGGCGTTCGTCGGAAATAAGCTTCGCAACAAGCGCCATACGGATGAACATACCGTTTTCTGCCTGCTCAAAGTATACGCACCGTGGGTCGTCATCAAGCTCGAACTCAATCTCGTCCACCTTGGGAAGCGGATGAAGCACCGCCAGATCAGCCTTTGCAAGCGCCATTTTGTCGGATGTAAGTCGATAAACTCCCGATTGACGAGCATATTCCTCGGGGCTTGAGAATCGCTCTCTCTGAATTCGGGTCATATAAAGAACATCAAGCTCTCCAATGCACTCCTCGAGAGTAGAAACTTCTTTTATCTCACAGCCGTTGGCTTTAAGCTCGTTGATTACATATGAAGGAAGACGAAGCTCGGGTGTTGAAATCAGCACGAAACGGTTATTTTCAAACCGCATCATCGCACGAAGAAGGGAGTGAACTGTCCGTCCGTTCAGAAGGTCGCCGCAGAATCCTACGGTAAGCTCACTTGTACGTCCTTTAAGCTCGGATATGGTCATAAGGTCGGTGAGAGTCTGTGTGGGATGGAGGTGTCCGCCGTCACCGGCATTGATCACCGGCACGTGGGAATAGAGCGAGGAAGCGTACGCCGCACCCTCAACAGGATGGCGTATAACCACAATGTCCGCATAGGCACTGACGATCTTCACCGTATCACGGAGAGTTTCTCCCTTGGATACCGAGCTTGAATTGGGGTCGGAGAAACCGATAACCTTTCCGCCAAGACGCATCATCGCTGTCTGGAAAGACATTTGCGTACGAGTGGATGGCTCATAAAAGAGGGTAGCCATAATGCGACCTTTACAATACTCCCGGTATTTTCCGGGTTGTTTTTTTATGTCAAAGGCCAGATCGCGTATCTCTTCCCAGTCATATCGTGTCATGTCGTTAAAATCAATCAAATTTCTTATGTTCATTGTATTTCCCCTCTATATTTATTGTTATCTGTTTCTCATGTATTCGTCGGAAATGATGGAACACATCCCGATATCCTTATACTCGCCCTTAATATACATGGATTGTCTGTGTACGCCCTCAAAGGTCATACCGCATTTTTCCATAACCCGTCGGCTTGCCCCGTTGCCGATTATATACTTCGCCTCAACTCTTCGGACATTAAGGGTCATGAACGCAAATTCAATCACTGCCATGGCGGCTTCCACCGCAATTCCCTTTCCCCAAAAGGTAGGATTCAGCACATAGCCGATTTCGGCGAGATTGTTGTCGAAATCGAGCCTGGTAAAGCCGCAGGTACCTATCATGCGTTTCGATTCGTTGTCAATTACCGCCCAGTCGTAGAAATCTCCGGTGTGATATCTCGTTTGGATGTAACGGAGATAGTCACGGGTGGTGGCAGGCTTGTCGTGTGGCTTCCACAAAAGGTAACGTGTAACTCTCTCATCCGAGGCGTATTCGTACATATCAAGGTAATCGGAAGGCTTCATCTTGCGGAGAGTAAGCCGTGCGGTCTTAAGGGTGGGGATTTTTGAAAAAAGGCTGTAAACCACAGATTTCTTCATTTTTCCGTCCTCCCTCCGAAGTATCTCTCTAAACTATTATTATACACTATTTTTCCCCATTTTTCAATAGGAAAATTGAAATATC
Organism: Candidatus Flemingiibacterium sp.; assembly: GCA_045649205.1. GTDB lineage: Bacteria > Bacillota > Clostridia > Oscillospirales > CAG-272 > Flemingiibacterium. The sequence continues at coordinate 937 of JAZRPJ010000118.1, read as the reverse complement.
CCTGAACTTTTTATCGAAAATATTTTGTTTATGTAAACTATTTTGACAAATCCTTGCCATTGTCCCAAAATTGTGATATAATTTATGGAGAGAAAGTGAAAGGAAATCAAAAAATGAAAAAAGTATCATTCATGGGTTGCGGAAATATGGCATCCGCCATTGCATCGGGAATGCTCGCCGCAGGCGCATCCCCCGAATCCATAACCGTTTACGATAAATTCGGCGGTCAGTGTGCCGCTTTTGAAAAAAGAGGCGTAAAGGTCGCCTCATCCGTAGCAGATGCCGTCCATTCGGGAGATTTTATTCTCCTTGCCGTGAAGCCCCAGAATTTTTCGGAGCTTCTCACCGAAATTTCGGAATGCGAAGCTGATATAAAAGATAAAGTATTCATCTCTATCGCCGCCGGCATTTCCACCTCGGCAATCTGCAATATGCTCGGAAAAGAATGCGGTGTCGTCCGCTGTATGCCCAACACTCCGCTTCAAATATCGAAGGGCGTCACTGCTGTTTGCCGTAATTTTCATGTATGTGACGAAGATTTCGACTTCGCTGCTTCGATTTTTGAAAAATCCGGAATGGTGATGCGCCTGGACGAATCAGAGCTTAACAAAATCATCTGCGTCAACGGAAGTTCCCCGGCTTATTTCTACTATTTCATTGATGCTGTAGTAAAATCCGCGGCAGCACAGGAGATCAATTGCGACGAAAAAACTCTGACCGAAGCCGTATGCAGAACGGTTATCGGTTCTGCGGAAATGCTTCTCGCATCGGGGAAATCCGCCGAGGAACTGATCCGTGCGGTAACCTCGCCTAAGGGTACTACCGAGCGGGCAATGAACATCCTCTACGACGAAAAGGTAGGCGATATAATTCACAGAGCCATGCTTGCCTGCACTGACCGCGCCGAGGAAATGTCGAAGGCGTACGGCAAGTAACC
>JAZRPJ010000117.1:0-6304 GCA_045649205.1 Candidatus Flemingiibacterium sp. | reverse complement strand
GGTGTTCAGCTGGGCCAGCATGGCCTCGCCAAAAAAGCCGCCTTCCTTGGCCTTGGCAGCCGGAGCTTCCTCCTTCTTGGGGATAAGTGCGGAAATGTCCTCGCCTGCGTCGCCGATGATGCACACTACCTCAAGGCAGGGTACGTCGTCGCCTTCAGCCGCGAAAACTTCGAGAAGTGTTCCCGCAACCTCCGATTTTTCATCGAAGCTGGATTTGTCGGTTTCGTAAGAGAAGAGCACGTCGCCAACATTAACCGTGTCGCCTTTTTTCTTTGCCCACTCGGTTATAATGCAGCTTTCAACACTCTGTCCCTGACGGGGCATTATTACTGATGTTGCCATTATATTTCATCCTTTCAATTAAAATTTATTTGACTTATAATATGTAGCAGCTTATCCGCTACGGTAGTCCTTTATTCGGCTACGATGACCTCAACTCCCGCAGCTATCGCCGCAGCGTGTAATTCTTCGGGTAAAGGTCTGTCTGCAATGATAGTCTGCACATCGCCGATAGCGGCAAAGGTAAAGGGCAGACTGCGGTCTATTTTGGAGGTGTCAACCAGCATAATCACATGGCGTGCCTTTCTGACTATCATCTGTTTAAGCTCACACTCGGGATAGTTACCCACGGTGAAGCCCTCATCAAGTGAAAGCCCAGAGGGAACAACAAAGGCAAGGTCGATATTGATATTGTCAAGATAATTCATCGCCTGACTGCCCGAAATAGAAATGTTATTTCGGTTGACCATTCCTCCAACCAGGTTGATTATCGGCTGCTTCTTTTTTATAAGCTCAAGGGCAATATTCGGACCGGTCGTAACAACGGTCAGTCTTTCGTCCGGAAGCATAGAAGCGAGGGTCAATACGGTAGTACCGGAGTCAAGGAAGAGAGATCGTCCTGTCTTGACAAATTCCACAGCTCTTTTTGCGATGCGCTTTTTGGCGTTAGTGTTTTCGCCCATTCGGTTATGGAAGTATTCCTCCATCGACGTGGTGATAAACTTCATAGAGCGAGCGCCGCCGCGAACCTTTATGGCATCCCCCTGATTTTCGAAATATTCGATGTCCCGTCGCAGAGTCATGCTGGAAACGTCGGGGAAAAGCTCTTCAAGCTCTTTTAAGGATATAAAAGCCTTTTCCGAAAGTAGTTCTTTAATGACTCTTCTGCGTGAAGAATTCATGGAATCGCCTCCTTTCTGTGTGATTTTAACATTTTGCGGTTAAATATTAACACCACCCTACATATTATATCACATGAAAAGTGTTTTGTCAATGGTAAAATAGTCTGTTATTTCATTATTAACAATAATAATTTGAGGTGTTTTTACCATATAATTTTCGGTGTAAAAAAATAAGGGCCGCCATGCGTTAAAACACACAGCAGTCCCGTTATTTTTCACATTTCAGAATAGCCTTACATATCCTTTTCCCGTTCGATCAGGTCAAGCATGCTTGCTTTCAGTTCTCTCGCCGCGCGAGGGAATAATTCGGGATCTATAAAGGCATCGCTATCCCCTGCGAGAACAAGCTCGCCCTTTTCCACAGTACCGTTATTACCGACATGATTTCCAAGGTAAATATCAGCCTTTTCGTGAGAAAGGCGTTCCATAGCGTTAACAAAATTCTCTCTGCAATTGAAGGAAAGTCCGTACTTAAGAAGGAAATCTCTCGACATACTGTTAAATCCTATTCCGCCGAACATAGCCGCGATCAGATCACGCTCGCCGTCGGTGGCATTGATAAAAAAGCTCATGGCGCCGGGTGTATGACCGGGTGTGGCTACGGCTCTGACGGTAGTATTGCCAAGAGTGATCTCATCGTTATCGTAGATCAGTACATCCGGCTCAAAGGGGATAAGATCAAGCCCCAGCTCGTCCGCCCAGCTGAGATTGACCTCTCCTGTAACATATTCCTTGTCCGGCGCGCCGATAAAGGTTTTCGCCCCCGTCATCATGACCAGAGCACGGGTAGCGCCCATATGGTCAATATGCCCGTGGGTATGAATAATATACTTTATGTTCATTGGGTCAAGTCCCAGTGTATGCATATTGTGGATCACTAAATGTAAAGACTCCTGATATCCGCTGTCGATCATTATAAGACCTTCACCGGTGTCGATAATGTGGGTCGATGCCGCAACTGTTCCCACAAAATAGATATTCCCCCAAAGCCTGAATGGCTTGACGGTATCTTTTATGAATCCGTCGATATTTTTCATAATAACCGTTCCTTTGTTTAGCTGCTTTTAATGATTTCGCAGATCTTGTCGCCCACCTCAGCAGTGGAGGAATGTCCACCCAGATCAGGTGTGATGACCTCACCTTCAGTCATGATTTTTTCAATGGCGTCTATAAGCTTTTTGCCCAGGTCCTCATGACCGAAGAAATCAAGCATCTGACTCGCCGACCATACCGATGCCAAGGGGTTTGCGATGCCCTTGCCTGCGATGTCCGGGGCACTTCCATGAATCGGCTCAAACATTGAGGGATACTTTCTTTCCGGGTTTATATTAGCTCCTGCCGCAAGTCCCATGCCTCCGGCAATCGCCGCACCCAGGTCGGTGATGATATCTCCGAAAAGGTTAGATGTAACCACAACTTCAAAGCGTGCCGGATTCTTCACGAAAAACATGCTTGCCGCATCAACGAGAAGCGAATCGGTTTTCACATCCGGGTAATCCTTCGCTACCTCAGAAAAGACCTTATCCCAGAAAACCATGGAATAGTTAAGCGCATTTCCTTTGCTGATGCTGGTCAGCTTTTTTGATTTCTCTCTTGCAAGCTCGAAAGCATAACGGATGATCCTTTCTGTTCCCTTGCGTGAAAAGACGCCGGTCTGAAGCACCACCTCGTTCTCTTTATCAGGGAAAAGCCAGTTTCCCTCGCCTGCGTATTCACCCTCGCTGTTCTCACGGACAACGATCATGTCAATATCCTCGGTGCTAACGTCCTTAAGAGGACAGGGCGCGCCTTTAAGAAGCTTGACCGGACGAAGGTTCACATACTGGTCGAAGGAATGGCGAATTTTGAGAAGCAGATCCCAGAGAGATATATGATCGGGTACACCGGGAGCACCTACCGCGCCAAGGAAAATCGCATCGAATGCAGACAGCTGTTCAATGCCGTCCTCCGGCATCATGCTGCCGGTCTTAAGGTAATAATCACATCCCCAAGGGAAATATACAAATTCAAATTTGAATCCTCCGTCAATTTCCGCCGCACATTCAAGAGCCTTAACTCCTTCGGCAATGACTTCGGGACCGATTCCGTCGCCGGCTATTACGGCAATTTTGTAAGTTTTCATGCTGTGCCCTCCAAAAGTTAATGTTGACTTGCTTTTGTTTATATGGTATAATCACTTATAGGTATATTATAGCACAGCGGCTTTAAGATGTAAAGTGCGATAATTGACGTATTATTCAAAATGATGTCCGTAATGGAAAGGAATCTGCAAAAATGGAGATGCACAGGATTAAATCAAACATCTGCGGAGTAAGCATTGATGTAACTCTGCAGCAGGGTTTTTTAATTATTCCGGAAAAAACATACAAGGTCCCCATATTCATTCCGCGTACGAGCTTCATTACATAAAATCAGGCAGTTACCGTATAACCGTTGACAGCCAAACCATAGACTGCACTCGTGACAGGCTGATAATCATTGCGCCGAAAATCTATCATCAGGTTGAGTCTGTAACACCGGGAATCAAGCCTGCCCTACTCTATTCTCCGTCATTGGAACCCCATGCAGGCAAGGCGGCAAAGAAAATTCATGGCGCTCTGGCTTTCAAGGAAAATTATATAAACTGTTCCTATGTCCTTCCGGAAATTTTCGGGTTGACGGAGCTTGCCGATTCCTGCCGTACCGAGCCTACCGAGCTTCACCTGTGTCAGCTGAAGGCGATGATAACACTGACTCTCGGCAGGATAGCAGAAGAATTATGCACTCCCGAATCGGGGTCTGCTGTGTCAGACAGAGTTCCCGTCCGAAGTGAAGCGGAGCTTGCCACCAAGTTTATTAGAAGCAATTACACCGGCGATGTCCGTCTTTCCGATCTTGCCGCGTACATGAATCTGTCGGAGCGGCAAACCGAACGTATGCTTAAATCCACCTTTGGAACCAGCTTTCTCGGACTTCTCAACACCCACCGGATCCGTGTTGCAACAGAGCTTCTTTGCCGCTCAAATATGCCGCTTGAGCATATTGCCTATGAGGTGGGCTTTCGCTCCTACAGCGGATTTTACAAGACATTCTGCAAGTACACCGGAAAATCCCCCTCGGAATTCAGAATATAAATACAGAAAACGCGAGAAGCCTCGGTTGCAAGGTTTCTCGCGTTCTTTATACTTTATTAATTGTCGCCGATGAGCTTCTTGAAACGTGCAAAACCGTCGTCCCAGGTTTCGGGATGGTTCGGCTCGTAGTATTCGATGGGGAAAGAGTTTCTTATAACTTCTCTTGCCTCTGCTACGTTCTTAATTTCGCCTGCGGCAATTGCCTGCGCCGAAATGTTACCGATTGCGGTCGCCTCAACGGGGCCTGCATATACGGGACGTCCGCAGGCATCGGCTGTGAACTGGGAAAGGAGAGTTTCCTTTGTACCGCCGCCCACAACGTTGATGAAGGGAGTCTTTGTACCCTTGATCTCGTCGATCTTCTCAACGGTCCAGCGATAACGGAGAGCGAGAGATTCAAAGATGCAGCGCATGATCTCGCCGGGATTCTCGGGCACGTGCTGACCGGTCTTCTTGCAGTATTCTGCGATTCTTCCGGGGAGATTGCCGGGAGTTGCGAAGAGGGGATCATCGGGGTTGATGATGCACTGGAGGGGCTTCGATGCAAGTGCCATATCGGAAAGCTCGTCGTGAGTATAGTTCTTGCCCTCACGTTCCCACTGGCGCTTGGATTCCTGCTTGAGCCAGAGTCCGGTGATGTTCTTGAGGAAGCGGATGGTGTCCTCAACGCCGCCTTCGTTTGTAAATTCATTCTTGAAGGAAATATCGGAGATGATGGGATTCTTAATTTCGGAGCCCATAAGGGACCATGTGCCGGAGCTTAAGAAGATAAAGTCTTCGCTCTTTGCCGGAACTGCAAGCACTGCACTTGCGGTATCGTGAGCCGCAACATTGACAACCTGTGCATTGATGCTGCCCACCTCTTCAAGCACCTGAGGAAGGAGTCCGCCGAGCTTGTTGCCGGGCTTCACGATGGGTGCGAAAATATTTGTGGGGATGCCGAACTTACTTAACATATCGTATGCGAAATCACGCTTCTTGGCATCAAGAAGTGCACTGGTGGAAGCGATAGTATACTCGGTTCTCATCTCGCCGGTTAAGAAATAGTTAAGAAGGTCGGGAGTGAAAAGGAGCTTATCTGCATTCTGCAAATATACGGGATTTTCCTTCATAGATGCGAGAAGCTGATAAATAGTATTGAAATACATGAACTGAAGACCCGTGGTATTGTAAAGCTCGGATCTCGGAACAAGGGTATCCGCATACTCGATCATACCGTTCGTACGGGCATCGCGGTAATGGATGGGGTTTGCCATAAGTCTTCCGTTCTTGTCGATAAGGCCATAGTCAACGCCCCAGGTGTCGATACCGATGGAGCTTATGTCCTTATCGTCGGAAAGAGCACACTTTCTTATTGAATTTTTGATCTCGTGGAAGATACGGAGAATATCCCAGGAGAATGTGCCTGCAACGATCACAGGCTCATTGGGGAAGCGGTGGTTTTCTTCGAGAGTGAGTTTTTCGCCGTCGAAGCTTCCCACAATACCGCGTCCGCTGGAAGCACCAAGGTCGATTGCCAGCATTTTAAGCTTTTTCATAGTTGTATTGCCTTTCTGAAGTTTGGCTATTGATTATTTTTCGATAATCGTCTTGATTGCATCAACCGCAGCCTTGAAGGCTTCCTCATTGCTTCCGTAGGTATTGGGCATCTTTGCCTTTTCGCCTGCTTCAAGCCCCTCGAAGCCTGCGAATACCTTAAGGTGAGGCTCAACGGTAAGAATGATCTCGCCGTCAACTGCCTTGTCAAGTGCTGCAATGATTTCGGGAATACCGCCGTCGCCGGTACCTGCAGGACAGATCGCACCGCCGCGTACCATATCCTTGATATGCATATAGTGGATCTTATCACCAAGCATATTGAAGGCACGGGGATAGGATTCGTGATTGTCGTTTATAAAGTTAGCAGGGTCGAAAACCATCTTGATCTCGCCGCCGAACTCATTATAAATGTCAAGGCAGCAATCGGGGGATTCGCCGTAAATGCCCTTTTCGTTTTCATGACAGAGGTAA
>JAZRPJ010000116.1:0-3927 GCA_045649205.1 Candidatus Flemingiibacterium sp. | reverse complement strand
ATGCAGGTATGGAGAGCGTTGGGGTTGGACTGCTCGTTGGTACCGGGAGCAACGCCGAAGAAGCCGTTCTCGGGGTTAACAGCCCAAAGTCTGCCGTCATCGCCCACGCGAAGCCATGCGATATCGTCACCGACGCACCATGCCTTGTAGCCCTTGTAAATAGAGGGGGGAATAAGCATTGCGAGGTTGGTCTTACCGCAAGCAGAGGGGAAAGCCGCAGTAACATACTTGATCTCGCCTTCGGGATTTTCAAGACCAAGGATAAGCATATGCTCAGCCATCCAGCCTTCCTTGCGTCCAAGGTAGGAAGCAATGCGGAGAGCGAAGCATTTCTTACCGAGAAGCACGTTTCCACCGTAACCGGAGTTAACGGACCAAATTGCGTTGTCTTCGGGGAAATGAACTATGTAACGGTTAGCCTCGTCAAGCTGTGCCTTGGAGTGAAGACCCTTGATAAAGCCTGCATCGTCGCCGAGAGCTTCAAGTACGGATACACCAACACGGGTCATGATAACCATGTTGAGTACAACGTAAATAGAGTCGGTAAGCTCGATACCGTACTTTGCGAAAGGAGATCCAACCTCACTCATAGAGTAAGGAATTACATACATGGTTCTTCCCTGCATGGAGCCGGTGAAAAGCTTTGTGAGCTTCGCATACATTTCTGCGGGAGCCATCCAGTTGTTGATGTTGCCGGCATCTTCTTTGGTGGAAGTGCAGATGAAGGTTCTGTCTTCAACACGTGCAACGTCGTTAACCGCAGTTCTGTGAAGATAGCAGTCGGGAAGAAGCTCCTGGTTGAGTTTGATCATTTCTCCGGTGGAGCAAGCCTCGTCGCGAAGAGCATCGATCTGTGCCTGACTTCCGTCGATCCAAACAATCTTATCGGGTTTTGTCATTGCTGCCATTTCGTCCACCCAAGAGGTAACGAATTTATTGGTAGTGAGTGCCATGGTAATCTCCTTTTTCATATATGTATTAAACTTTAAACATGCATTACAGCGGAGAATTTACTATCCTTCGCCATTATATATTATACATCATAACAAAAATTTTTGCAATAGTTTTTTATCTAAAAAAATATTATTTTACACGTTGTTAATATTTTCACGATTCCTACAAAATTCACTGACTTTTTGCTGATTTGCGGTACAATTCGTCAGAAAGCGCGGCAAAGTTTTCAAGGGTCAGCCGCTCGCCTCGGATTGACGGCTCAAGTCCTGCCGCGACAATCGCCTCGACTATTCCCTCTCTTCCGATATTCGAGAACTCAGTCATCAGTGAATTTGACAGCGTTTTTCTTCTTTGTGCAAATCCGCCGCGGATAGTTTTAAAGAGAAATTCCTCGCTTATAACCGACACCGGTGGAGTTTTGTGGAGTGTAATTCTCACCACCGCTGAATCCACCTTCGGTGCTGGCACAAAGCATCCGGCAGGTACGGTGAACAGCCGCTCGCAGTGGCCGTAATATCCGAGAGATGCGGTGATCGCGCCGTATTCACTGTCCCCGGCAGGCGCACATAAGCGAACAGCCACTTCTTTCTGAATCATGACCGTAATCGCCTCAAAAGGTAAACGTGATTCAAGAAGCTTCATAAGAATAGGCGTTGTGATATAATACGGAAGATTCGCCGCAACGGAAACGCTCATTCCTTCGGAGAGAAATTCCCTCTCAACTAGAGCGGTAAGATCAGATTTCATTACATCCTCGTTTATAACGGTGGTATTATCGCAGTCAGCCAGAGTTTCGGCGAGGACAGGAATAAGTCCCGTGTCAATTTCCAGTGCCACCACCTTGTCGGCACGAGCGGACAGCTCTCTTGTCAGTGTACCGATTCCGGGACCGATTTCGAGGATTCCAAGCCCCTTGCCCTCGCCCCGATTCTCGCAGGCAGCCTCGGCAATATTTTCGGGAACTCGCTGGTTTATAAGGAAATTCTGCCCAAATTTCTTCTGAAAAGTAATATTGTGCCGTGCCATGATTTCACGGACACACGATAAGTCGGTAAGCCGCATATATCCTCCATATCTCATAAAAATCCGAAGATTTTCGTCCTTTACCCTTGACAAATGAGATTTATTATTGTATAATATTCTTGTTGACTATATTGTACCATATTTATCACGATATTTCAACAGTAAATTTAAAATTTGCTGGAATGGCGCAGTGGTAGCGCAATTGATTCGTAATCAATAGGCCGTGGGTTCAAATCCCATTTCCAGCTCCAAAGAAGCATAGTAGGGCTTGTTCCTGCTATGCTTCTTTCGTGTGTGGAGTGTGTGAATGACCCCTCCGAGAATGCGAAGCGTTCTTGGCGGCAATTGGCGAAACCAATTTGCTGCGAGGCATACAAAAAGCGGAGGGTGACCTCCGCTTTAATATATTTGGTACGACGTAGCTTGAATTTGTTAAGTATTTTTATTTCATGTTAGCCGCAATAAAAGATTTAACGTCGTCTGTTCTTATATCGATATAATTATCCGGGTTTGTTTTTGTAACAAGTCTGATATAGAATGGCGTGACAGTTGGAACTCCTCCAATACGCAAATCAAAAAGTTCATCGATTTCATAGACCAAGATATAAATTCCTGAACCTTCATCAGTGCTTTCATACTGTTCAAAATCACTCCAAGACAGTTCTTCTCCTTTCGCTGACAATTCAACAATTTTTTCGAGTGTCAGTTTATTTTGTATAAGTTTTAAAGCATATTCATAGCCAGTGCACTCATAGTTTTCTTCCCCTTCGATGTAATCACCCTGTTCTTTCACGGTGATTATCAAATAATACGTGCCGGCTGTTAAATCATTTAATATCTCCTTCCCTGCGTTGTGGTAAAGCCTTTCAAAATTATCACTGTAAACCGATAATGATACGAATTCAACTCCATCCCCACAGTGAATTTCAAAATCATCGCTGTAGGTTATTTCCGGAAGTTCATCATGAATCTCCGGGAATTGTCGGGATATGCTCGTCCCGTCACCGGTTGCCCAGCCTTGTTCCGTCCACTTTTCTGCCCAAAGAAAATTTTCATATGGCTTTACAAGCATATCCGCGAACTGAACAAATATACGTGAGCCGTCCGCAATAACCGGATTCTCTTTATCATCCTCTATCGGCTCCGCATACTCCACGACAAGATGTGCCACCGGAGTTAGGTCCTCTACCGGGCAGTATACCATCTTCACTTCAATCAGCGTGGACAGCTCACGGAGCACCGAAACATCCGTAACCGGATTGAAAGAAAAACATATGCGTGCGATCCTTTCCCATCCGGAAATAGGCGTTAGATCCGTTATTTCGTTATTGCAAAGCCGGGCATCGGTAAGGTTAACAAGTCCTGAAATAGGTGAAAGGTCGGATATGCCTGTCTTTTCCAGACTCAACCATGTAAGTCCTATAAGCCCCGAAAGCGGCGAAAAGTCGGATATTTTGTTACCGTCAAGGCTAAGGAACGTCAGATTTTCAAGTTCTGCAATGGGCGAAATATCGACGATACCGTTGTTGACAAGGGAAAGCCTATCAAGCTCCGTCAACGAACCAAGCGGTGAAAGATCAGATATACGGTTTCCGTTGGCATAAAGCACGGTAAGATTTGTAAGTGCCGCAATAGGTGTAATATCACTAACCCCTACCTCATTTAATTCCAACATTGCAACTCCGAGAAAATCCTCCTTCGTAAGCTCGCCCGTTTCCTTGCTTATAGCTTTTCGTATCGCACCTTCGATTTCGGGATATTCGCCAATTTTTCTGATGTCAAAACCGTTTATGAGGTAGTCATTTTCCTCAGCGTTGTCGCCATACCCCGACAAATCAAGTTCATCAAAATACTGCCATCCGTTTATATAAGGCATATAGACCCTGATCGCCCTGATGCACTCGGTGACAAATTCATCAAATCCAGGTTCATAAGTCACACTGCGAGCTG
>JAZRPJ010000115.1:0-4522 GCA_045649205.1 Candidatus Flemingiibacterium sp. | reverse complement strand
ACATTGTCAATATAATGAGTGATTTCTTCCTCGGTGAGCTTTTCATCAACCGCAGACCATTTTACAATATCAGCCGCCACCTTTTCGGGGGATGCCGCGCAAGCCTTTGCACAGAAATCAGCAATCAATGTCTTGCCAAGTTCGGTCTTTGAATTATACGCAAAATACTCCTCCATGAACACTCCGCAAGCACGGCCGTGGGGAATACCTCTTTCTAAGGTGAGATTGTACCCAAGGGGATGATTGAAGCCCGTACCGGTGGTATTGATGGCTACTCCACCGGCGCAGGCGCCTGTGAGAAGCTCATATCGCAGAGGCTTCATAAGCTCAAGAGCTCCGCCTTTTTTGCCGACCTCTTCAAGTGCGGAAAGTGCCTTATAGGTCTTCTGACCTCCGATGATTGCAAAGTCCCTTGAAATTTCGGTAGATTTCGGCGAAAGATAAGACTCAACGCAGTGGCAGAAAGCATCAAGTGCCGTGGAAACGGTATAACCGTAGCTTAAGGTTTCAGTATATTTCGGGTCAAGAAGGGCGTACTTGGGATAAGATTTAGGATCTTTAAAGGTCTGCTTTACATTTCGCTCGTCGATAGTCAAAACAGAAAAAGGATTTACTTCACTGCCTGTTCCCGCCGTTGTGGGAATCGCGATAATCGGCAATGATTTTTTTATTTCCGCAGTGAATATATCACCAATTGCAATTTCAGGGTTAGCCCCGTACGCCGCGATAGCTTTAGCAGCATCAATTGGTGAACCTCCTCCGATGGCTACAATAAATTCCGCACCGAAGGACTCTGCCGCACGTCCACCCTCGTAGCAGGTAGTCATCAAAGGGTTCTCGGTAACTTTATTGAAAATATCGTATGTGATGCCGAGAGATGTAAGAACCTCTGTAACATCATCAAGAGCTCCGCAAGCCTTTGCGGAATTTCTTCCGCTTACGATAAGGCATTTTTTTCCGAATTTGAATATATCTCTGTTATTTTTTACTGTGTCATTTCCCGAAATAATTTCGGTAGGCATACGAAAATTAAAACTCATAGCTGTATTCCTCTCTCTAAACTTGGTTAAAATTGGTTGCTTTTCAATTTGTAATATCACAAAGGGGCGCCTTTCGGCGACCCCAATGTGTTATTATTTCTGATTATCCTTAAGCCATTCTGCATATACATACGCTAAAGTCTTGGGCTCTTCATCGCCTTCAGCGATTTCAGGTTCAGCTTCCATCCACTTTTGCGCTCTGCTGCTGTCGTCACAACGCTCTGCCCATTCTGCGATGACCTCTGCAACCTTTTCGTCTGTAGTTGCCTCTTCGAGGTCGTCATAGAACCACTTGGAATAACCCTTAGCCCAGTTATACTCTGTTTCGTCTAACATGCCTTCAGTAAGCTTAAAGCCGCCGAAGAAAGGTGAGAGTATAAGCTCGGTGTTGTGTTCCTTTGCGCTATCCCAATAATCAGCGGGCATTCCTTCGGGGGGATATGCCATGAAGCAGTTACCAGTATATTCAAGCGGCATATTATATTCATCGCTGATAATATCGATAACGCCGTTATCTACGGTGTAATGCACGCCTTCAATACCGTAACCGAAGAGGTTACGAAGGTCGCTTCTGGTATTGAGATATGTAATTATGGACATGGAACGAGCCAAATCCTTTGTATAAGAGCTTACAGCGAACATAGAGCTGTAAAGATTCTCTTCAGTTCCCTGAGGTGCCAAAATGGTAAGTACATGATAGTCTTCTTCGTAGGGCGCTACATCCACTGGGGTACCAGTCATTATGCCCACTGCGAACTTGTCATCGGGAGTGAAGGTTTCACTTCCAATACAGCCATTATTCTTAAGTGACATATAGGTCTTGAGATAGTTGGTGTAACGAATATTCTCATAAAGCATAAATCTCGGTCTTACAGAATCGCCGTATACGGAATTCGGAGCAGCCATCCAACCGAATATAGATTTTTCACCGTCAAGTGTATAGAAGTTAGTATTGATCGGACCGGAATATCCTACAAAGGGCTGATATTCAGGCTCATACTGCTTCACTTCAAGGATAAACGGCAAAGCGTTTCCAAGTTCAGAAGCGTTACGTGTGCTGGTTACATCAGCAATTTCGTCAATGTGATAATAATACTTAGCAAGAAGCTCGCGGTTTACAAGCATATATGTTGCTTCGCCGAGAAGTTGCTGATTAAGAATTGCAACGGTATTTTTACCGATCTTCCCCGCTTCAATCATGGTAGGGTGAATGTACTGTTTAATAAGCTTGGAGCTTCCGGTAATTTCAGAATCGAGTGCGCTGAGCAGTTCCTCCTCGTTGTACTGTACAAGCTTATCATAGCTTGTAATAAGGAATATATCGAGCTGGTCATCAGCAACCTTGGGATAAACAGTTTCCGGCAAGCCGTATTCATCGAGCTTTGTCTCCTCGGTTTCCTCAACCGCGGTTTCCAAGGGAGGAAGGGTTTCGCCCTTCTTCTTTGCTTCGCGCTCAGCTTTCTTTCTGTCAGCCGCAGCTTCTTCTTCGGCTTCCTTCATCTCCTCGATCTCCGCGAAGCGGTCTTCAAGCGCGTCATAATACTCATCTTCAAAGAAAAGCTTTAGCTCAACTGCTGTGTTGAATTTAGTCTTAGTAAGCTTGCTCATCGCCTCTTCAACGGCGGCAACGGCTTCATCGGTTGTTCCCTCGCCCTTGATACCCCATATTGTGATGGTCTTTGCGACGGTATCGGACTGACTTAAGTCAAGCAGATTTTCTTCGTCACTTTTTTCTCCGCAGGCGGTTGAAAGTCCAACGGTAAGCACCATGAGAAAGCAAAGTGCCAAACTAACAAATCTCTTTTTCATCAAAATTATCCTCCAGATAAAATACATAAATATACCTTTTAATATTTTACACCATAATACCGAATCTGTCAAGCATTTTTTGCGTAATAATACTGCTAAAACTACCGACTGACACGAGATTACAGCAAACAATTCAAAACTTTTTGGTTATTTTGAAGCAAACTACGACTTGTTTTTTTGCTATTTCGACGATATATTGGGAATATATCACAAATATAACCAAGTTTTTTATTGAATCTACCGAACGGTCAATCAAGATAATCCTTCAAGCGCTTTGAACGGCTGGGATGACGAAGCTTACGAAGAGCTTTGGCTTCGATCTGACGGATTCGCTCTCTTGTGATATTAAATTCCTTTCCAACTTCCTCAAGAGTGCGTGTTCTTCCGTCGATAAGACCAAAACGGAGCTTCAGGACGTGTTCTTCTCTTGGAGTAAGAGTATGAAGCACCTCATTAAGCTGCTCACGAAGAAGAGCGTAAGATGCCGCCTCCGCAGGTGCAGGAGAATCGTCATCGGGAATAAAATCGCCGAGATGGCTGTCCTCTTCCTAACCGATAGGGGTTTCAAGGGATACGGGATCCTGGGCAATCTTCATGATCTCGCGGACCTTTTCCGCACTTGTCCCCATTCTTTCCGCAATTTCCTCTGCAGACGCCTCGCGTCCATTTTCCTGCAGGAGCTGTCTTGAATAGCGAGATACCTTGTGAATAGTTTCAACCATGTGCACAGGGATTCTGATAGTTCTTGCCTGATCGGCAATGGCACGGGTAATCGCCTGGCGGATCCACCATGTTGCATATGTGGAGAACTTATAGCCTTTGCGGTAGTCGAACTTGTCCACCGCCTTCATAAGTCCCAGATTTCCCTCCTGGATAAGGTCAAGGAAGAACATTCCTTTACCAACATATCTCTTGGCGATTGATACAACAAGTCGAAGGTTTGCCTTTACAAGCTCACTCTTTGCCGCATCGTCGCCCTCTGCCATCTTTTCGGCAAGAACCAGTTCCTGATCATTGTCAAGAAGCGGCACCTGCCCGATCTCCTTAAGGTACATACGAACCGGGTCATCTATAGAAAGACCTTCCTGAAGAAGCATCTTTTCCATGTCTTCGGCAGACTCATACTGTTCCACTTCGCTCTCAATATCGGCAAAGTCCGGGCTGTCAAGGTAATTTACCTCAATGCCGTTGTTCTCCAGATCTTCATACAGCTTATCGATCTGATCGATATCGTAGTCCGCATCGCCGAGAGCCTCGACGATCTCACTTGATGTCAGAGAACCCTTGCTCTTTCCTCTGGCAATCAGTTCACCTACTTTTATTTTCTTTTCGTTTTCCTCGGTCTGTTCCTCAGTGTTTTCGTCAAATTCTAACTTCTCTTTATCTTCTGCCATATTAATCCTCCATTTCTCTGCTAAAACAGCCTAAAGCCAGCATTAACCGAGAATTTATTTTCATAGTCATTTTTTAAGCTTTTCGCGTCGGCTCGCAAGAATATCGGCTATTTCATCTAAACCATCTTCCGAACTGTTTCGGCGTGCCGTTTCTTCACGCAGCCGTGCTGTAAGCTCACGAAGCAAATCAATACCGTTTTCACTCAGTTGTCTGCGGCGAATAACCATGGCGGTAATCCGCCCCATTTCATCCACGCTGAAAACTTCATTCAGAAGAGA
>JAZRPJ010000114.1:0-3735 GCA_045649205.1 Candidatus Flemingiibacterium sp. | reverse complement strand
CCTCCTCGAGCCATCCCCCGATGTCGAGGGGGGCATATGACGGGAGGAGCAAGCTCCTCCCGTTCAGACTGTCGAAAGACATCTTGCAAAAAAAGCAATTAGAAAAATTTGCACAAATTTAATAGGCTCTCCCGCCGAAATACGCAGTATTGCTGGAGAGGTTCTTTAACGATATCGCTTTTGTCTAAAATGACAAAAGAAGTTTTTTGAAACAACTTTTTCGACACGTTTAACGGGAGGGTTACCCCTCCCGTTAAAATTATTATTCATCCCAAAGGGTGATCTCGCCGGATGCCAGCGTCTTCTTCATATCAATAAGCCGCTGATTTGACGAACCGCGGAATTTCAATGACAAATTCCGCAGTGAATCAACATACCGCCCGTCAACAAGCACGTCCAGCATGGACAGAATATAGTCCGTAACATCGCAGTGATGGGGCGAATTTGCATCCGTAAGCTCCTCAAAGGTGAAGCCCGAAAACGCCCATATACTCTTGTTCGGATATGCTTCCTTGACACGAAGTAAGAACGGATGAAGCGCGCGCTGATTCGATACCTCAAACGGCTCGCCGCCAAGTACGGTGAGTCCGTGTATGCAGGATGGCGACAGCATAGCGAGTATCTCGTCCTCGACCTCACGGGTGAAGGGGTTTCCGTAGTTGAAATCCCAGGTTTCAGGCTGGAAACAGTTCTCACAGTGATTGGTACAGCCTGAAACGAACAGTGTGACTCTTACACCTACGCCGTTTGCAACGTCGTAGTTTTTTATATTTCCGTAATGCATCAGAGGTGAAGAACCCTTTCCTTAATTTCCTGGGTTCTGCCCTGGTTCCAATATTGTGTGCCTATATAACCGCAGGTTCTTCTTGCCACATTCATCTTGTCCTGGTCGGTGTTGCCGCACTGTGGGCAGGTCCATACGAGCTTGCCGTCATTGTCACGAACCTCAATTTCACCGTCGAAGCCGCATACCTGGCAGTAGTCGCTCTTGGTGTTAAGCTCGGCGTACATGATATTGTCGTAGATGCATCGGATAAGCTCCATAACAGCCTCAAGGTTGTTCTGCATATTGGGAACTTCAACATAGCTGATGGCACCGCCGGGGGACAATGCCTGGAATTTCGATTCGAATATAAGCTTGTCGAAGGCGTTAATGTCTTCGGTTACGTGGATGTGATAAGAATTGGTGATATAGGACTTATCGGTAACATCCTTGATCACGCCAAAACGGCGCTGTAAGCACTTCGCGAATTTGTATGTGGTGGATTCAAGGGGTGTGCCATAGAGGGAGAAGTCGATGTTGTGCTCAGCCTTCCACTTTCTGCAGGCAGCGTTCATGTATTCCATAACCTCAAGGGCGAAGGGAGTCGCTTCGGGATCGGTGTGAGATCTGCCGGTCATGTAGCGTACGCACTCGTAAAGTCCCGCATATCCGAGGGATATGGTGGAGTAACCGCCGTAAAGAAGCTTGTCTATCTTCTCACCCTTGTCAAGGCGTGCCAGAGCGCCGTACTGCCAAAGGATAGGAGCGGCATCGGAGAGAGTGCCTTTCAGTCTGTTGTGACGGCACATGAGGGCGCGGTGACAAAGCTCAAGGCGTTCATCGAAGATCTTCCAGAATTCGTCCGTATTGCGGGCGGAGGAAAGGGCGATGTCAACAAGGTTAAGAGTTACAACGCCCTGATTGAATCTGCCGTAATATTTCGGCTGACCGTTTTCGTCAACATAAGGGGTAAGGAAGCTGCGGCAACCCATGCAGGTGTAGCAGTGACCGTCACCGTTTTTGTCGACCTTAAGCTCAAGCATCTTCTTTTCAGAGATGTAGTCGGGAACCATGCGCTTGGCGGTACATTTCGCTGCAAGCCTTGTAAGGTAGTAGTAGGGGGAATCCTCGTGGATGTTGTCCTCTTCGAGAACATAAATGAGCTTGGGGAATGCAGGAGTTACCCACACGCCATTCTCGTTCTTAACGCCCATGTATCTCTGCTCTAAAACTTCCTCAATGATCATAGCGAGATCGCGCTTTTCTTCGGGAGTCTTTGCTTCATTAAGATACATGAATACAGTTACGAAAGGTGCCTGTCCGTTGGTTGTAAGGAGAGTTACTACCTGATACTGGATGGTCTGAACACCGCGGCGGATCTCTTCACGAAGTCTGCGTTCAACGAGATTTTCGATTTCCGCATCAGAAAGATTTCTGCCGATATCTGCGTTTTCAGCCTTCACGTCCTTTGTGATCTTCTCACGGCTTATCTGCACGAAAGGCGCAAGATGTGTGAGGGAGATAGACTGACCGCCGTACTGGTTTGACGCAACCTGCGCGATGATCTGAGTCGCGATATTGCAGGCAGTGGAGAAGCTGTGAGGACGCTCAATAAGTGTGCCGGTGATAACTGTACCGTTCTGAAGCATATCCTCAAGGTTGACAAGGTCGCAGTTGTGCATATGTTGTGCGAAGTAGTCGGAATCGTGGAAGTGGATGATTCCCTCGTTGTGAGCTTTTACGATGTCCTCGGGGAGGAGGATGCGGTTGGTGATATCTCTTGAAACCTCGCCTGCCATATAGTCACGCTGGGTGGAGTTGATGACGGGGTTTTTGTTGGAGTTTTCCTGCTTTGCTTCCTCATTATTACATTCAATGAGGGAGAGAATCTTGTCGTCGGTGGTGTTGGACTGACGGACAAGGCTTCTGGTGTAACGGTAGGTTATGTAGATCTTCGCAAGCTCAAATGCGCCGTGAGCCATGAGCTGATGCTCGACCATATCCTGCACTTCTTCCACTTCAGGGGAGCGACCCAGCCCCTCGCAGGAGATAACGACGCTCTCCACGATGCGGTCGATCTGGATGGGAGTGATACGGACATTTTCTTCAACAGCGGCGTTGGCTTTGGAAATCGCTATGGCTATTTTTTCCTTGTTGAACTCGGCTTCCGAGCCGTTTCTTTTGATGATCTTCATGATTTTTTCACGCCTACGACTATAAAAGGCTTCCTTTCAACGATTTTTTGTATATGGTCTATATTGTGCTTACTGACACAATATATAGTATGTGTCGCTATTATAGGATACCATATCTTGTGTTGTTTGTCAATAGGAATACGGATAATAATATATTTTTGGCGTTGTGTACAAAGTTTGGTGTCTTTAGTTGTACAAAATAAATCAAGTATTATTTCGCAGACATCTCCGGCGTATTTGTTTATTCCTTAAGATAGCATTGGTATACTTAAATTGAGTATACATACAACATTATATCACAAAATAATCTTAAAATATACTTATATTAAGATTTTTTTTGGAGGTTTTTATGAGAAATAAAAATAACAAGCATCTTGGCATAGAAATTGACCCGGAGTTACATTATAAGCTTCATTATATTTCGAAGTACTACGGTCGTTCAGCAAACGGACAAATCCTATACCTCATAAGGCAGGCAATAAAGTCCTTCGAAAAGATGGATGGGGAAATTAAAATGCCGGACGAGAAAGATACAAAATGATTTTATGTGTACAAAGCCATCACAGAAAGCTGTGATGGCTTTGTTTTGCTCCGAACGTCGGGGCATATCACCCATCGTAGGGAAGGGGCTTGCTCCTCCCGGCGTGTGCCGTCCTCGGCATTGGGGGCGAAACTCGGAGGAGGGGGAACCATACTGCGTAAAGGCTCCCCCTCCTCCCCAACCCTCCACCTCCTCTTTCGCCAACTGTCCACACTTGGGGCAGCACCTATGTTCGG